>CAZNNA010000268.1:0-4975 GCA_964573825.1 uncultured Treponemataceae bacterium | reverse complement strand
GCTACCACGCGCCGCGGAGCACCGGCGCTTGCGTTTCTGGCGCAACAACCTTCGGAGAACTATATACACCTTAACTCGCGCCTGTCGGCTCTCCTCGGGCGACGTAGTCCCCGAACCCCAAGCGCTCGAGTATGGCTATAGCGTTGCGACGGTCGACGATACCGGGCTTGAGCGCGTAATCGAAGGAGAAGTCGCCCGAGTCGACGCGCTCGGAGAAATGATAGGCGTCGTAGAGGCCGGCGGTCGCGTGGGCGATCTCGAGGTCGTGGGTAGCCGCCGCGACAATGGAGCCGGAACCCGCGAGCCCCTTGAGGATGCCTATGGAGGCCGCGATACGGTCCGCGCCGTTGGTCCCCGATAGTATCTCGTCGACCAGGGCCAGGGTCGGGCCGGCCTCGCAGGCCCTGATCGCATGGAGGAGGCGCTCGGCCTCGGCCAGGTAGCGGCTCTTACCGGCCAGGAGGTCGTCGTCAAGGCCTATGGCCCCGACGACCCGATACGGGTAGGTCCTGAACGACTCCGCGAAGGCGAGCCCCAGGGTAGTGGCCAGGATGGCGTTGATGCCGAGCGAGCGCAGGAAGGTCGACTTGCCCGACATGTTCGTGCCCGTGATGACGAGGCCCCGCGCCGCCCGGAAGGACACGGGCACGCAATCCTCGACGAGCGGATGGACCAGGCCGACGACCTCGAGGCCGGGCCGCCCATCCGCGAGCTCCGAGGGTCGCGCCTTGCCCTCCGCAAGGAGGCGAGCGATGGAGAGCCCCGCGTCCAGGGCGCCTATCGCCTCGTAGATGGCGGAGATCTCCTCGCGGTAACGCTCGAACGCCGCGTAGAACCGGAAGTAGGCCCTGAGCTCCCCGAGCAAGAAGATGCGGTAATAGTCTATGAGCATGCTCGCGAGGTCGCCGCCGGCCGCGGCGACCGACAGGCCGGCTCCCGGGGTCCCGAAGAGGGCTCCGCCCGTCGGGATGCGCCGCGAGGCCTCGCGGAGGCGCGGGAGCTCATCGAGGCGAGGGACGAGGGTGCCTGAGGGCAGTAGCGCGGATAGTCGACGCAGCGCGTCGATCATGCGGCCCAGGTAGCGTATGTCGTCCGCATGGGCGCCTATGAGCGGATTGGTCTTGGCGAAGACGGCCAGGTTGACGAGGACGACGGCCAGCGTCACGATGACCGGGTAGGAGCCGAGCGCGAACGCCCCGAGGACGAGCGCGAGCGAGGAGGCCTCCCAGAGGTGGAAGTAGCGCCTATAGCGCAGGTAATCGGTACCGGGAGTGCCCCAGAGTTCCTGGGCGATGTTGCCGCGAGCCTGGTGGCCTAATCGCGATAGCGCCTTGCGCGCGGCCTCCGCCTCTCGCGGGCGCGCCTCGAACCAGCGAGCGGGGCCGAGCCTCGCCTCGAGCCGCCCCAGGGACGTCGCCTGCGAGCGCATCCAGGCATAGAGCGTCGAGCGCCCCGGGCTCGATGAGCAGCGATCGACGGCCTCGAAGACCTCGGCGAGGTCCAGGTCGGCGCAGGTAATCTCGTCGACCGCGTGCTCGCCCAGGGCCTCGGCGCGGTAGCTGAAGTAGGTCTCGTCCTCCGTCCGTAGCGCCATGGCCACCTCCGGGTATGGAAGGTACGAACGGAGTGGCGGCCGGGGCAAGGAGTCGAGGTCCCGCCACCCTAGCCCGACGGCGGCGCTCCAGGTCAATCCACGAGCGCCTCCTCCAAGGCGCTACAGAAATCCCAGGCGATATCCTCGGGAAGGTTGAGCGGAGGGTCGAGCCGTATCCCGGTACCCGCCGGATAGCCCCGGGGATAGGCCGAGACGAGGAAGCCTCGCTCCCTGAGCCTATCCCTCAGCGCGGCGCCGTCGGGGGCGGGCGCCTCCCCCCTGTCCTCGAGCTCCACGGCGATGAGCAGGCCACGCCCTCGGATCGCCTTGACCGCGGCGCCGCCGCGGGCCTCCGCTCGCCGAGCCGCCTCGCCTATCCGCTTCGCGAAGGCCTTCCCGAAGTCCCGGGATCGATCCACGAGGCGATCCGCCTCGACGGCAGCCAGGACCTCGTGGGCCACCGCGCAGCCGAGGGGATCGTTCTGGTGAAACTGGGCGTATCGGAGCCCGCTCCGCTCGATCGCGTCGGCCAGGCCCGGCGCGAAGGCCGCGGCGCTGACCGGATAGCCGCTCCCCAGGCCCTTGCCGATAGCCACCGCGTCGGGCCGGACGCCGTAGTGCATGAAGCCGAACCAGCGCCCCGTCCGCCCGATGCCGGTCGTGATCTCGTTACAGACCACGAGGCCTCCGGCCTTACGTATCCTATCGCAGAGGGGTCGGACGAGCGCCTCCGGGGGGAAGTCGACGAACTCGGTGCTCGAGCCGCCGCACTCGAGGGCCAGGCCCGCCAGGCGCTCGAAGGGCAGCCCGGCGAGGGTCGCCTCGGGATCGGCGGCAGCCTTCCTCCAGTCCAGGATTAGCCATTCCTCGGGATCCGAGCGAGAGGAGGAACCGTAGGCGGCGAGGTAGCTCGTCGAGAAGCGTAGCATCAGCGGCCGCCCGGTCGCCCGCCTCGCGGCCTGCACCGCGAATTCGACTGCCTCGCTACCGGAGCTCAGGAAGACGCAGCGACCGCCGTCGAGGCCAGAGACGCGGAGGACGGCCTCGGCCGCGGCCTCCGCCTCCCGGTTCGGCGCCGCGACGGATAGGTGGACGAGCCTGCCCGCCTGGCGCTCGATAACGGCCGTAACCCGCGGGTCGCAATGCCCGAGCGCGGCCGCCCAGCTGCCGGACTCGAGGTCTACGTAGCGGCGTCCCTCCGCGTCCCAGAGGAAAGGGCCCTCGCCGCGCTCGAAGTCGAGGCCGAGGACCGGCACGCAGGCCAGGAGATGATTCATAGACATAGGAACCTCCAGATGAATCGATGCCTCGAGCGTACGCCGGCCTTGGCCTTGTACCTAGCGCCAAGAATGAATGTTTTCTATAATGCCATTCCATGGATCTATCGCTCAGCGCCGAGGGAGGCGTTCCGCTCTACCGCCAGCTCGAGGCCTGGTTCCGCTCCGCCATAGGCTCGGGAGCCCTCGCCCCGGGCACTAGGCTACCCTCGTCGCGCGGCCTGGCCTCCGACCTAGGCGTCAGCCGGACCACGGTGGACGCGGCCTACGCGGAGCTCCTGGCGGACGGGCTCGTCGAGACGAGGGGCTCCGGGGGCACGGTGGTCGGAGGCTCGCCGGCGGCCTTACCGGGTATCTCGGCGATCTCGGCGGCCGATCGGGGCCGGAGCCGGGCCTCGAACGCCATCGACCTATCCGCGGGAGAAGGCGACGACTCGCTCTTTCCCGTGGCGGCGCTGCTCCGTAACCTCAGGGCCTCCAGGGAAGGCGAAGGACTCCTGGCGCCCTCGGAGCCGGCGGGGGAACCGGGCCTGAGGTCGGCCATAGCGAGGATAGCGGCCAGCCGCGGGCTGTTGCTCGATCCGTCGGGGATACTCGTGACGGGCGGCGCCCAGCAGGCGATAGCCCTCGCGGCGCTGGCCCTCGCCCGTTCAGGCGACGCGGTACTCGTCGAGGATCCGGGCTACGCCTCGGCCACGGAACTCTTCCGCGCCATGGGCCTCCGGGTCGAGGGCCTGCCCTGCGACCGCAAGGGACCGCTCCCCGACGCCTTCGCGGAGGCCGCGCCGGGGGCCCGCTTCGCCTACCTCATGCCCAGCTTCAGGAACCCGACCGGCGGATCCATGGACTCGCGGCGCCGCCGCGAGGTGGTCGACGCGGCCGCCCGCTCCGGGCTCGTCATCGTGGAGGACGACTACGCCGGGGGTCTTCGCTACGAGGGCCGCGCCCTGCCGCCGCTCAAGGCCCTGACGGCCCCGGGAGCGGTCGTCTACACCGGGACCTTCTCGAAGCTGCTCGCGCCCGGCCTGGGAGTAGGCTTCGCGGCGACCGAGGGAACCACGCTCTCGACCATGCTCGCCATGAAGCGCCTGGCCGGCCTCTCGGTCTCTAGGCTTCTGCAGCGGGGGCTCGAGCGTAGCCTCGGCGTCGGCGCCTATCGCTCGCACGCCCGCAAGGCCTGCAGGCTCTACCGGGAGCGACGGGACGCGCTCTGCGAGGCGATCGCGAGGCGCCTGCCCGGCGCGAGCTTCGAGAGGCCGTCGGGAGGCCTCTTCCTCTGGGTACGCCTGCCCGATGGAACGGACGCCGAGGGACTTCCCGGGCGCTGCGCGGCCTCGGGCGTGCTCGTCGCCCCGGGCGCGCCGTGCTTCGCCAGGCCCGGGCCGGAGGCCGGGCTCTACGTGCGGCTCAACTTCGCTCGCCTTCCCGCCGGGTTGGCGGACGAGGCCGCGGCGAGGCTCGGCGCGGCGCTTTCCCGATGACGCGGGAGGCAAGCGCTATGGCTCGGTTCCGGGCCGGCACGGCCTCTCCCCGATAGGATGGGTCTCGCCTTTACGTAGGACGAGCGCCCAGTATCCGACATCGATCCAACGCCCGAATTTACGGCCCACCTCGGGGAAGCGGGCTACCTGCCTGAAGCCGAGAGACTCGTGGAGCGCCACGCTAGCGTCGTTGGGAAGCGCTACGCCTCCTATGGCCACGTGCATCCCGTTCGCGGAGAGTCGCTCGATCAGCGCCTCGTACAGGGCCTTGCCTATCCCTCGCCCGCGCGCATCCCCGGCTACGTACACCGAGGTCTCCGCCGAGCCCCGGTACGAGCAGCGCTCGCGCCACCTCGAGGCGTAGGCGTAGCCGAGGACGAGCCCCCGCTCCTCCAGGACGAGCCAGGGATGGTCCCCCCCATGGCTCGCGATGCGGTCGCCCATCTCGGCGGTAGTCACGGCCTCCTCCTCGAAGCTTACCGTCGACCCCAGGACGTATGGATTGTAGATCTCGGCGACGGCTCCGGCGTCATCGCGGGTCGCGTCCCGGATCGATCGATTATCGCGCACGGGGCGGGTCACAGGAGCGCTCCCGCGAGGAAGCCCGAGAGGAGGGCGGAAGC
>CAZNNA010000267.1:0-4979 GCA_964573825.1 uncultured Treponemataceae bacterium | reverse complement strand
GACGAGTTCATGCGGCACGTCCGCGAGGTGCCGCCGGAGGCAATAGCGGAGATGGAGTTCGCCTCGATAGCCTTCCGCCCCGAGAAGCTAGGGTAATGGGCGCAAGGAAAGAGAAACTAGCATAAACCATGTATCGCAGGGCCTGCCCTGCGCATGGACGTCGGAGTAATAGGCGCAAAGAAAGAGAAAGAGAAAGAACCTAGCAACCATGTATCGCAGGGCCTGCCCTGCGCATGGACGTCGGCGCTTATCGCGCCGACGCGCCATGCTCCGGCCACCCGCGATACATGGCTGTATAGAGTTTCTCTTACATTGACTCCATGTCATGGAAGTCGAGTTTTCTGCGTATAAGCAGGCACCCGCGATCCAGGGTTGCATATAGTTCTTGTATCGCTTCCTTTGCATGTATCATGTTTACATGGGGGGCGGGGTAAACGCGCCGACATACCATGCTCCAGGCACCCGCGATACAAGGTTGCGTAGAGTTCACCTTTCATTGACTCTATATCGTAGAAGGCTCTTTATCCTGTTCATCTGTTTTAATCTTGTCCATCATGTCAAATTTCTATTTTCATCCTTCGTGCCGTTGCGGCTGTCGTGTGGTCCCTGTACTACAGGCGTATTCCCTGCGGCTCGGCGACTCTGCGCGAGGCACGCATCATAGTAATATCGCGCTAAGCCGCTGCCTCCCGCCTCCTGACTACTGACTACTGACTACTGACTCCCTATAAACCCCTTCACCGCCGCGAGCGTCTCCTCTACGTGGATGAAGGGCGCGAGGTGCCCGCCTCGGGCGAACCTGTGCACCATCGGGTCGGTCATGGAGGCCTCGAGTACGCGCTTGATATCGTCGCAGAAGGTGGCGTCGTCGTCGGCGCTCAGGATGAGTACGCGGCCGCTGAGGGCGGCGAAGTCAGGCTTGCGCGCGTTCAGGTGCCCCTCGATGTCGAGCAGGAGCCGTATCATGTGAAGCTCGTAGCGCTTGGTCAGGAGCTCCATCGTCAGCTCGAGCATCGCCCTCATGACGCGCCTCTCCTCCTCGGGATTGTCGCGGAACTTGGCCTCTATGCCCTTGCGCATGCTTCGCTTGAGGAACGCGAAGGGTAGGATCCGGATGAGGCGGTAGGCCTTGCGCTGGCTTTGCATCATCCTCCTATAGCATTCTAGGCCTTCCTCGCCGAGTTCCGCCGAGAGCGTACCCGTGTTCGATAGGACGAGGCCGCTCACGACCTCCGGATGGCGAATCTGCATGAGCTGGGCTACCATGCCCCCCAGGGACTGTCCAAGGAAGTAGGCCCGTATCCCCAGGCGCCTCAGTAGCTCGGCGACGGCGTCGGATAGCGCGTCGAGCGTAGGATAGGCCTCGGGATAATCGAATGTTATTACCGAGTAATGCTCTGAAAGGCGCGCGCATAGGGAGTAGGCTAGGTCGGATAGGCCTATGCCGCCCACGAGGCAGACGACCGTCGTTTCCGATGCCTCGTTCCGTAGGTGGCGATACCGGAATTCCTTGCCGGCTATGTTCTCCGACTTGAGCGGATACGCCGTTCGATAATCAGCGATGTCCATGGCGCGTTTCCTTCCTGAATAGGTACTCGGCTAGGCTCTCGGCCAGGAAGCGTATGGTAGCTTCCTTGCTTCCCGATACGACCAGCTCCGCGTTCGACGAAGCCATGGCCATGACGTTGAGCATGCTTAAGACTATATGCCCGTCCAGGTCGGGGTTGATGTCGTCCATGCCGGCTAGGAGCTCGGCGAGGAAGGCCTCGCTCTGGCTCTCGCTCTCCGCGCGCTTGCCGGGGAGCTTCCTAAAGACGATGTTCATCTCGTCCATGGAGAAGTAATCGAAGACCGTCCGTACGCGCGTATAGCGCTCCACGAGGAAGTCGGCTACCGTCCCGCGGTTAGCGCCGGGGGAGCGGAGCGCCCGCCTCATCATGTCGCGGTTGGCGTCGCGGATGGACAGCATGACCTCGTAGAAGAAGGCTTCCTTGGACGGGAAGAAATTATAGAAGGTGCCCTTGGCTATGCCGGCCTTGGCGGAGAGGGACTCGACGGCGCATTTCCTGAAGCCGCCGCGCTCGAGTTCCTCGAGGCCGAGCTCGAGGAGCCTCCGACGTATGGCGGCCTTGTCGTCCGGGCTGAAGATCTTTGGCATATGGTATCCTATATGACTATGTAAAACATATAGTCATAATATTGCCTTCGCCCGATGAAGTCAAGCTTGCGGAGCCGCCGGAGCGGGCTACGGCCTAGCCGTTGCCGAGCATCTCCGCTATGAGCCCGTCGACGTCGCCCTGGTCCATATCGGACTTGCGCTCGAAGGCGAGCTCCTGGTTGGCCGCCCGCAGCTTGCGCAGGAGGCTATGGATGACGACGAGGAGGAACTTGTTGCCGCCGCGCGGGTTGTCCCGAATGAAGGCGCTCACGTCCTCGCGGTGCAGCCTGAGGAGCGTTACGTCGCCCGCGGCGCAGACGGTAGCCGTACGCTTGACCTTGATGAATATGCCGGCCTCGCCGAAGACGTCGCCGCGCCCGAGCGTGCAGATGTAGACGTTACGCAACGAGCCGTCGAGGCTCGCCTCGTCCACGGTCACGTTGACGCTGCCGTCGAGTATGGCGAAGAAGTAGGGGCTGACCTCGTCCTCCCTGACCACCGCCTCGCCGTCGCGGTAGGCGACGAGCGTGGCCTTGCCCATGAGCACGTCGAGCTCGGACGGCGTAAGGTACTTGAAGGTGATGACCGCGGCTATGCGCTCGCGCCAGCGCGCCTTATCGTTCATTTCTTGCATGCGTCGATTCTAAGGCCGCGCGTTCGCTTTGGCAATCCCGCGGGGGGGCCTTCGACTCGACGAGCCTCCATGCCTCCGCCTTGGTCGAGGCGGCCTTCGGCTAGCCGAGGTCTCCTAGGCCATCCTATCGCGGCCGTCGCGCTTGGCGCGGTAGAGCGCCTCGTCGGCGGCCCTGATCAGGGCCTCGGGGCTCTCTCCGCCCTCGGTCGGCGCGGCGGCGGCCAGGCCGCAGCTCACGGTCACTACGCCCCGGGCCGTACCGCCCTCGCGACGGAGGCCGAGGGCCCGGACGCCGTCGAGGAGGCGCTCGGCCACGGCCTCGGCGCCGTCGCGGGCGCTCCCCGGCATGACCACGGCGAATTCCTCGCCGCCGTAGCGGGCCGCCAGGTCGCTCGGCCGCCGGGGCGAGGCTGCTATCGCCGCGGCTACGCGGGCCAGGCAGTCGTCCCCCGCCTGGTGGCCGTAGCGGTCGTTGTAGTCCTTGAAGCGGTCGACGTCGACGAGGATCATCGAGATGGGCAGTCCCTGCCGCGAGCAGAGCCGCCACTCGCGTTCCAGGTACTCGTCGAAGGAGCGCCGGTTGGCCAGGCCGGTCAGGCGGTCGGTGTTGGCCAGGACCTCGAGCCTCGTATTGGCCTCGAGGAGCTCCTCCGTCCGCTCTGCCACGCGGGCCTCGAGGCGGCTCGAGTACTCGGCAAGCTCGCGGTTCTTATCGGATAGTTCCGCTAGGTATCTCCTCGTCGAGCCCGCGAGGGCCTCGAGAGAATCTCCTAGCGCGCCGAATTCGTCGTTGCGCCTCAGTCGGAACGATACGCCCCGGTCGCCGGAGGCGAAGCGCGCGGCGGCCTCCTCTAGCCTGCGGAGGGGGCGACTCAGGTGCAGGGCCGCGGCGATAGCCATGCCCAGGGCGGTCAGCGTGCCTACGGCCACGAGCCATGAGCCCGTCTTGCGGAGGCTACGGAGCTCGTCGTGCTCGTTGCCCGCGAAGTAATCGAGCCCGAGGACCGCTAGGGTCGAGCCGTCGTCGGCCAGGATGGGCACCACGGCCGTGAGCCCAGTATAGAAGGAGTCGGTCGTATAGTCGGACGAGGTGCCTATCTTGCCCGCGAGGGCCTCGTAATAGAAGGGCTCGACGACGCGGTACAGGTTGCCGGCGGGGTTGCCCGGCCAGCCGTCGGCGGTGGGGAAGGGCGAGCAGGAGGCTATGAACTTGACTACCGACGGATCGTCGCTCTCCGGCGCGTCCACGTACAGGTAGGACACGACGAGGCCCCGGGCCATGGCCTCGAGGGGCCGGTTGACCGGGTAGCTACGGCGGAGCGGGGCCGCCTCGTCCATGCTGGCGTAGGTGACGACGCCGAGCCGGTCAACCAGGGCCAGGAAGTCCTCCGAGGCGTGGACGGCCGCGCCGCCCGCGGGAACGATGCTCGGCATGGACTCGCCCGGAGCCAGGGCGGCGACGGCCTCGGGCCTAGCGGACGAGAGCCCGTTGACCTCGCGCGCCAGGCGGGCTATGCGGGCTCGGTCCTCCGGCCCGAACAGGAAGCTGGCGGCGTGGCCGATGTCGACGAGCCTGCCGGTGACGAGGCTCACCGTGACGGCGTGGATACGCGTGTATAGGTAGAACGCGGCCGAGCCCGCGGAGGCGAGCGTGAGGGCCGTTATGGCCGTACCGAGCTTGATGGCGTAGGGTATCCTCATGGTTTCCGCCTGGCGTTAGTAAGATTAGCGTCCCGCCGGTCCGTCCGCAACGGCGTTCCCCGGCCTTCGCCGCGGACGGGCCGGGCAGAGGCCCTCGGCCAGGGACAGCGCCTCGGCGTAGGCCTCGAGCCAGCCCGCGACCGGCCCGGGAGTCGGTCGGACGGTCTCGGGGGCGCCCCCTGCCCAGGCGGCCGGGGCTTCGCAGGGCGGTACGGGCAGGCGTAGCCGTTCCCTGATATCGCCGGCGAGGCGAGCGGCGCGCGCGGAGGCTTCGCCCGGCAGGTAGCGGGCCGCCGCCTCCAGGGCGGGGGGCAGGAGCCTGCGCTCGCCGCCGCGCGCGGCCACCCGCAGGGCCTCCGCCACGAGCTCCCTCGCCTCGGCGGCGTCCCCGCTCGCCTCGGTGAGCTCCGCGTAGGCCAGGCAGCTCTCCGGGCTCGGGGAGTCGTCTATGCCCGCCGCGCGCGAGAGGGCGAAGGCGGCGTCGAG
>CAZNNA010000266.1:0-5014 GCA_964573825.1 uncultured Treponemataceae bacterium | reverse complement strand
ACTTCTATTGAAGGCACGCTTCGTGAACCTTCACACGGTAGAAGTCACTGGTTCAGCGCCAGGGTACTGGCGATCCCAGTATCGCCCACCAAAAACGCCTTTTTATATTGTGGGTTGATAGGCCCGCGTTCGCTCGCGTACGCGACGCGAATCGTAATCGGTTCGCGCACCTTCACACGGTCCTCGGTCCTTCCCGAACGGGGCGTTCGCCTCTCGCATATGACAGCCTCGCCGTTTCCGTGCCATACTGGGATAGGAAGGTGATCGCGAACCATGAGGATTCATAAAGGCGAAGGCCTCGCGCAACGGCTGTACGGGAGCATGGTCGAGGAGATGCGCTCGGGGGGGCTCAAGCCCGGCGATAGGTTACCCCCGGAGACCGAGCTCGCGCTCCAGTTCGGCGTCAGCAGGACGATACTCCGGGAAGCCCTGGCTAGCCTCAAGCAGGACGGCTATATCGAGTCCAGGCAGGGCAAGGGCATCACCGTCCGGGGGCTCGGCGAGCGGAAGGCCTTCCGCTTCTCGGGCGCGGGCGAGGAGCCCTCTCCCGAGGACGCTCGCTATCTCTACGAGCTGCGGGCGCTGCTAGAATCCGACGCCGCCGGCCTCGCCGCGGCTAGGGGCTCGACTAGGAACCGCGAGGCCCTGGAACGATCCTTCGAGGCCATGGCCGCGGCGGTCCGGGCGGGGAAGGCCGGGGACGAGGCCCACGAGGCGTTCAACGCCGAGATCGCCGAGGCGAGCGGTAATCCCTTCCTCGTCGAGCTCCTGGACTTCATACGCGCTCGCCTGCGGCGACTCTCCGCCGACCTGCGCCTTCGCACCATGCTCGATAGGGAGCGCTCGCTCCTCGTGCTCGAGGAGCATAGGGCCGTCCTCGATGCCATCGCGAGCGGTAACGCTAGCCTGGCCAGGCAGGCAACGCTCGCCCACCTGCGCGCCGCCGCCTCGCGGGCGGGCATCGAGATCGGGGCCTAGGCCGCTTACTTCCTGGGGTATTGCATCTCTGCCGGGATGGTTCGGTAGGTCGATACGTCGATGCCGCGCTGGGGATGGAGTACGTAGTCGACGTTGAGGAAACCGAGGTTCTTGGTCTCCGGTCGCGTCATCGTCCTCTGGTCCCTGGCGAGGGAGTCGAAGAGCCGCGCCGACTCGGTGAACTCGGCCATGGCCGAGGCGCGCCTCCGGGCATCGCCCATGCGGTCGGCCACCCTGTAGGTCGCCGCCCCGAGGTTATTCCTGGTCATCATGAGCAGCTCCACTATCTCGCCGTGAGACGGCTTCTGCTGGGGGCTCGGGAGCGCGAGCGTGTCGAGCTCGAACTGCAGCCTCCGCGCCAGGGTGGAGAAGTAGCCCTGCGCGGCGAAGAAGTCGTCGCGCTCGTAGAGCGCGTTGCCCGTGGCCCAGAGCAGGTAGGGCGAGGCGTCCCGATCGAGGCCGGCGCGGTAGAAGTAGCGGAGGGCAGCGGAACCGTCGTCGGACGGGATGGCGTAGTGTATATAGCCCCGCCGATAGTCGGTGTCGGGGCTCGTATAGCCGTTCTTCTCCGCCTCGGCATAGAGGGCCAGGGCGCCGGGAAGGTCGATGCGATCGGAATAGTATACGTCGGCGAGGAGGGCGTAGGCTCGGCCGAAGCGAGCCTCGGGCCTGAAGCGCCTCGCGGAGAGGGCACGCTCGTACTGGTCGATAGCCGTATTGTAGGCGTCCTCGGCGTCGAGGCTTCGGCCGTCGGCGCGGCGGAGCTCCCCGAGCCGCATCATGGCCTCGATATAGCCCTTGACCCGCTTGGGCGCTAGCCCCCCCGATTCCTCGGCCTGGGCATAGAAGCGTGCGGCGAATTCCAGGGCCTTGAGCTCGTCCTTGGGGAAGCCGGCGCGGCGGTTCCAGCGCGCCATGGTCGAGTGCGCCTCGGGTACCGTACCGTCGGCATCGACCGCCTTGAGGAGGATGCTATTGACCTGGTCGATCTCGTCGCGATCTAGGAGATAGTCGCCGAGCTCGGCGAGGGTGGCGGCCGACCAGTCGCTACGCTTGTTCTCCCTGGCGTAGGTGGCGAGGGGAAGGATCTCCTTGAGCTTGTCTACTTTGAAGGATCGCTCGGTACGGACCAGGTAGAGGAGCATCATCTCCAGGTACGCGTCCGAGCGCCCGTGGCGTTCCATGAGCGTGGCGAGCTGGAGCCTGGCCTTCTCGTAGAGCGTGCCGAGCAAGCCGCGATCCGGCTCGTCGTAGGATTGCTCCTCGAAGTCCGCCCAGCTCAGGTAGTTATAGGCCGATAGCGATAGCGCTTCCTTATCGAAGTAGAGCCTGTCGAGGATATGGCGCTGCAGGATGGTTTCCGCCTCCTTGAAGGCGAAGATGCCGAGCTCCATGCCGGCGTAGTCCATGGCGGCCCGCTTCTCCTTGGGCCAGGCCTCGAGGAGCCGCCGGTACATGGCCTCCGCCCGGGGGTACTGGCCCTCCCGCGCGTAGCCCTCGGCGTAGCGGTAATGCCAGCCTTTCATGGACCAGGTCTTGTCGGCGCGGTCGAAGAAGGCCAGGGACTCGCCGTATTTCTCCTGCTCGAGCTGCCTGTAGCCTTCCGCGTAGAGGGAGTTGGCCTTGAGCGGCCTATAGGCGAAGGTGTAGCCCAGGTAGAAGAGCAGGGCGCTCGCGGCCGAGACGAGGACGAGGACGCGGAGTATCGGTAGTATGGAATGGACGAAGATATAGCGCAGGCTATTCCTGTCGGCCTCGAATGCGGCGCCCGTCCTCTTGGCGAAGCCGGCCGGTACCTCGATGTAGCGCTTGAGCACCTTGCCCGCCAGCTTTGCCGCGTCACGGGCGAGCGCGCCCTCTACGAGCATCCAGACGAGGTCGGACTGCTGCGCCTCCGTGCCCCTGGAGTTCGCTACGATGTCCTCGATGGCCAGCCGGAGGTTCAGGGGATAGGAAAGGAGCGTGTCCTGGAGGGCGTCGACCTGTTCCTCGCTCAGGTCGACGGCCCTGACGGGTCTCTCGGGCTTGGCCGCGCCGGCGCCGAAGGCGCCCTCGAGCGACGCGCCGGGCTTTGCGGCCTTGGCGGGCTTAGGCGCCTTGGCGGGCTTAGGCGATGAGGCCCCGGGCGCCTCCTCGATGCCCATCTCGAAGCCCGGGATGCTGAAGTCCCCGCCCCAGTCGTTGTCGAGCGAGAAGGTATCGGAGCTGGTCGCCTCTCCCTCGAGGGCGGCCAGCTGGCCGTCTATCTCGTCCCCGCCGCTCCCGAAGACCGCGTCGCCCAGGTCGGGCATGGCCGGAGGCGAGCCGCCGAGGTCGAACTGGTCGAAGGAGTCTCCCTCGGCCGATTCCGAGCCTAGGGAGAAGCCGAGGTCCGCCTCGGGCGCCGTTCCGGAATCGCCTAGGTCCGGGGGCGTCTCGTCGCCAGCGGCGGCTTCTTGCGCCTCGGCCGGTGCCTCCTCGAGGTCGGGCATCGAGAAATCGTCCATGGAGAAGGATTCGGATGGCTCCGTCGCTTCCGCCTCGCTTCCCGGTCCCATGGCCTCATCGAGGTCCATCGACTCGAGTAGCTCGGCGTCATCGAGAGGCTCCGAATCTACGGAAGGCTCGGCTTCTTCGAGGGAACCGGCGTCTTCGTCCCGGAGGCCCGCGTCCCCTGAGTCCTCGTCGCCGAGGCCTTCGAGCAGCGAGGCGGGAACGGAGAAGTCATCCTCCGTCGCGTCCGGGGCCTCGGGCATGCCAGGTACGTCGGGTATATCGGCTGTATCGGCCGGTTCGGGGGCCTCGGCAATACCGCCAAGGTCGTCGCTAGCGTCGGAGAAGGCCTCGGGTAGCTCGAAGGCGTCGGCGGGCGACTCGTCGAGGCTATCCTCCGTAACGGCGCCCGGGGCCTCGGTCGGCCCGCCTAGGTCGGGCAACGAGTCCTGGTCGGGGGACGCGCCCAGGCCGTCGAGGCTCATATCGTCGAGGAAGGACGAGAAGTCGTCGCCCGAGGCTGACGGCTCGCCTACTCCGGGCGCCTCGATCGCCGGCTCGCCCGCTTGCCCGGGCTCTTCCATGCCGAGCAGGGCGGCTATATCGTCGGGAACGCCTTGGGGAGGGGGCTCCAGGTCCTGCCAGGACTCGCCCCAGCGGGCGAGCGCTTCGGCCTCCTTGCCGAGGCTCTTGAGGGAGGCCTTGAATTGCTCGATATCCTGTAAGCTTGGCATGGCCGATGCTTATAATAACGGAATAAATTCTAGAATGTATAGGACGAAATGAGCTCCGCGGAGCCCGCCACTTAAAGAAGCGCTTGCCTTAGCCGATACTGGATGGTAGCGATGGAGCATCGATGAGAAGCCGTTCCGCCCTAGCCATTACCGTACTCGTCCTCGCGGCGCGAGGCGCCTTCGCCTTCGACGTGACGTCGGTACAGCTGCACCTCTACCTGTCCGGCCTCAAGGGGGCCCAGGCGCCCGTCATAGTCGACAACCATCTCGTGCTGAGCGCCAGGGGGCCGTACCGCTTCGTCGGGGCGGCCTTCTCCCACGAGGGGTGGCGAAACGTTCACCCCTTCGAGGTCAACCGCAACGGCGTCTTCGTGCTCGCCGTGCCAATCCCCTACGGAGAAGAGACGCAGGTGCGGTACCGGTTGATCCTGGATGGCCTCTGGGCCGCCGATCCCCTCAACCCGGCGATGTACCGCGATCCTTCCACGGGGGCGGCCATGTCTATCGCTCGCTTCCCGGCCCGGCCGGAGACGGTGCTCGGCGCGTGGGAGCCCGCCGGCAGGGAGCGAGCGACGTTCTACTTCGAAGGAGCGCCCGGGCAGCGCGTGACGGTCGCCGGGTCCTTCAACGCCTGGGATCCCTTCATCCACGAGCTGGCGGAGACGAGCCCGGGGCGTTACGAGCTCGAGCTGTCCCTGCCCCCCGGCGAGTACTACTATGTCTTCTTCTACAAGGGCGAGGCCTTGGCCGATCCTCTCAATCGTCGCCTGCTCTACGGTAAGGACGGCCGGACCGTCTCGTCCCTGAGCATTGCCGCAGCCGATTAGGCT
>CAZNNA010000265.1:0-5018 GCA_964573825.1 uncultured Treponemataceae bacterium | reverse complement strand
AGCGAGGGCTTGGACAGCTTGATGCCCGTGGCGAAGGCCAGGGCGCGCCCGTGGGCCGTGTGCAGCGTGTCGAAGTCAAGGTAACCGGGCGCTCGGCTCGAGCAGCCGATTCCGGAGACCACGACGACGTTATTCTTATCGATGCCCAGCTTGGCGAGCGCGCGGGTGAGGGCTCCGGTTACGGTGCCGTGGCCGCAGCCGGGGCACCAGATATGGGGCAGCCGGTTCTGCCTGAAGTAGTCGAGGCTCTCGCTCATTTGGCGCCTCCCATGATGGCCGCGAGGATCTCCTCGGGGCGGAAGAGCTCGCAATTAACCTTGCTCACGCGCTCGACGGGAGCCTTGCCCGCTACGACGCGCTCTATCTCGAACACCAGCTGGCCGAGGTTCATCTCGGGCACGATGACGCGCTTGACCCTGCCCGAGAGCTCGCGGAGCGGCTCCTCGGGGAAGGGCCAGACGGTCTTGGGCCTGAAGAGCCCCGCCTTGACGCCCTTGGCCCTGGCCTGGCGCACGGCCGAGGTGGCGGACATGGCCGACGAGCCGAAGGCTACCACGAGCACGTCGCAGTCGTCTGTCGCCTCGATTGCATAGTCGCGGATTTGTTTCTCGGCCTTCTCGACCTTGCGCATGAGCCGCTGGATCAGCGCGCCGGCGACCTCGCCCTTGTTGGTCGGGAAGCCGGACTCGTCGTGGGACAGGCCCGTGACGTGCCAGCGATAGCCCTTGCCGAAGGGGGCCATGGGAGGCACGCCGCCGTCCTGGTCGGCCCTGTACGGTACGTACGAGGCCGGGGACTCCGGTTCCTTGCGGCGGGAAACCTTGAAGGAGCCCGGCTCGGGGAGGACGACCTTCTCGCGCATGTGGCCGATGGTCTCGTCGGTCAGCACGATGACGGGGACGCGCAGCTCCTCGGCGATATTGAAGGCCTTGATGGTCAGGTCGTAGCACTCGCGGACGTTACCGGGAGCCAGGACGACGACGGGGTGGTCGCCGTGGGTGCCCCAGCGGGCCTGCATGACGTCGCCCTGGGCGAGCGACGTGGGCATGCCGGTGGAGGGCCCGACGCGCTGCACGTTGATGACGACCACGGGAACCTCGGAGATGGCCGAGTAGCCGACGAGCTCCTGCATGAGGGAGAAGCCCGGGCCGCTGGTGGCGGTCATGGCCTTGCGCCCCGTGAGCGAGGCGCCGATGATGGCGGCCATGGAGCCGATCTCGTCCTCCATCTGGATGAAGCGGCCGCCTATCTTGGGCAGCTCCTCCGCGCAGAGTTCCGCTATCTCGGTAGACGGCGTGATAGGATAGCCGGCGTAGAAGTTCAGGCCGGCAGCGAGCGCGCCGAGGGTACAGGCCTCGTTGCCCTGCATGAGCTTGGCGTTAGGCATGGTTGGCCTCCGGCGGGATGGAGTAATCGACGCACGAGGCGTCCTTGCCTGCGGGCGCCTCGACGCCCTTCTCCTTGATGGTGATCGCGTAATCCGGGCAGCGCAGCTCGCACAGGCGGCAACCGATGCACGCCTCCGGTTTCTCCGCGAAGACTTTGCCGTTCCGGAGCGCTAGGACGTGCTTGGGACAGAATGTCACGCAGACATTGCAGCCCTTGCACCAGCGCTCGCGGATGACATGCTCGAAGCTTCGTTTCCTTTGTTCGCTCATACCCTACTCTCGCATGGTGATATGCCGATACCGGCGGAACGTGTGAACCGTATCAATACCTTAATAGCCGGCAGGCGCGTTGTCAAAAAACGGAAGCGCTTAGAACGACGACTCCGTTTTTTAGAGGATTTTACCTGCCTAGCCGGCCCGCATGCCTATAGCCATCACGCAATAATTCCATCTAGTGGTATTATCGCTTTGTTTTTCCATTTACATGCAGAGTATAACTCGATTCGCGTTCTGTCAAGCATATGACGTTTTTAGGGAAGACGGGTAGCCGGCAATTGCGCGCATGGCGGAACGCACGATGCTCATAAGCTTTATTTATATATATGGCATATTCTTATGCGTAATCGGCATTCACGGCTAGACGAATGCAGCCAAGAAATCTATTGACATTCTCAAGCCAAAGAGTATAGTACCGTAGAACGAAATAGGCTTTCATTTAATGGAACCTAGCATTAAAAACGATGATGCTAGGCTCGCGAGGAGAAGATATGGCGACTAAGGAGAACCCCGTCAGGTCAATCGAGCGCGCGCTCGATATACTCGACTGCTTCCAGCCCGGCAGGCTCGAGCTATCGCTGACCGACCTGGCCACGAGGATAGACCTGGCCATGAGCACGACCTCGCGTATCGTGGCCACCCTGGAGAAGCGCGGCTACCTCTCCCGCAACGTGGACACGCAGCGCTACTCCCTGGGGCCCCGCATCTCCCAGATTGGCGCCCTCGGACTGTCGAATATGGAGCTCAGGAAAGTAGCGCTTCCATTCATGCGCGACCTCAACGCCCTCTATAACGAAGGCGTCAGCCTCTACGTGATACGCGACGACGAGCGCATCTGCGTCGAGCGAGTAGAGAGCACCCTGCCCCTGCGGCGCGTCATCAACGTCGGCGACCGCCACCCCCTGACGCGCGGCGCGGCCGGTCGCGTGCTCCTGGCCTACCTTCCCAAGGAGCGCCGCGAGGCCCTGCTCGCCCGGGACCCCTACACGAACGAGGAAGCCCTCGAGGAGCTCCGCCGCGGCGGTTACACCGTCAGCCTTGGCGAGCGCGAGGAGGGAGTCACCTCGATAGCGGCGCCCATCCAGGACGCCCGTTGCGACGTCGTGGCGGCCCTGTCCATGTCCGGCCCCTCGGTCCGCTTCGAGGGGCCGAGCTTCTCGGATAAGATAGCCAAGGTCCGCAAGGCCGCCGAGCTCATCTCCAAGGCCCTGGGGCGCTAGCGTCGCCCCGGCGACGCTAGGACCCCGATAATCAACCGGTAACGCTTGGCTAAGGCCGGAAGCTTCCTATATACTAAAGGCAGAGCCGCGCCACGTCGCGGCCATCATGCATCCTTGGAGTAGCGATATGGCAAAGCGTCTCCTTATCCGCGACCTGACCCTCCGCGACGGCCAGCAGTCCCAGTTCGCCACGCGCATGACCCAGGCCCAGGTGGACCGCGTCCTGCCCTTCTATAAGAACGCCCATTTCTACGCGATGGAGGTCTGGGGCGGCGCCGTGCCCGACTCCGTGATGCGCTTCCTCAACGAGAATCCCTGGGCCCGACTCGAGAGCGTACGAGACGGCGTGGCCGGGGCCTCCAGGCTCACGGCCCTGTCCCGCGGACGCAACCTCTTCGGTTACAACCCCTACCCGGACTCCGTCATAGAGGGCTTCTGCCGTAACGCGGTCCGCTCGGGCATAGGCATCATGCGAGTATTCGACGCCCTCAACGACATCGACAACATGACGAGCACCATACGCTTCGTCAAGGAGAACGGCGCCCTGGCGGACTGCGCCGTCTGCTACACCGTAGATCCCAAGTTCACCCTCGGCGAGCGCGTCGGCGCCTTCTTCAAGGGCAAGAAGATCCCCGGCACGCTCTTCGGCGTGCCCTACTTCGTTCGCAAGGCCAAGGAACTGGCCGCTGCCGGCGCCGACATGATAACCATCAAGGACATGGCCGGCCTCGTAGACCCCGCAACCAGCGCCGAGCTCATACGCGCCCTCAAGTCCGAGGTGGGCGTGCCCATAGACCTCCATACCCACTGCACGCCCGGCTACGGCACGGCGAGCATACTCATGGCCATGGTCGCGGGCGTCGACATCGTCGATACCGTCATCATGAACTTCTCGGGCGGCCCCGCCGCGCCGGCCTTCGAGATAGTCCAGCTCCTCGCGGATCGCCTCGGCCTGGACACGGGCGTGGACCTGGGCGCCGTGGCCGACATCAACCGGGAGCTCCTCGGCATCCGCTCTGAGCTGGCCAAGTTCGACCAGTTCAAGCGCCTCCCGCCGGAGATAGACCTCACGGCCTACGAGCCGAGCCCCGAGCTCCGCTCCCTCCTCGACGGAGCCGTCGAGGCGGCCAAGGCCGGCAAGGCCGACGAGGTCCTGCGCCTCTGCCAGCGCATCGAGGCGATCTTCAACTACCCTGAGCCCGACGAGATAGTCAAGCGCGCCCAGATCCCCGGCGGCATGTATACCAACATGATGGCCCAGCTCAAGGAATACAGGCTCGAGCAGCACGTGGACGAGGTGCTGGAGATCGTGCCGCAGGTCAGGCTCGTCGGCGCCCAGGCCGTCAACTGCATCGTCGACAAGTCCCAGGGCAAGCCCTTCTACACCAACGTCTCCAAGAACTTCATAGAGCTCGTCAAGGGTTCCTACGGTCGAACGCCCTTCCCCGTCGACCCGGCCTTCCGCGAGCGCATCGCCGGCGTCCGCGATGAGACGCCCTACGACACGAGCGCCTACGAGAAGCAGCCCAACCCCGAGCTGGCCGACTGCGGCGGCCTGCGCCTCGCGAACGGCG
The DNA here is from genome assembly GCA_964573825.1 of uncultured Treponemataceae bacterium. Classification (GTDB taxonomy): domain Bacteria; phylum Spirochaetota; class Spirochaetia; order Treponematales; family UBA12059; genus SZUA-370. Next base: position 560 of record CAZNNA010000265.1, on the reverse strand, counting down.
AGAAGGAGGAGCTCCTCCTCGAGCTCTTCCCGAGCGTGGCCGACAAGTACCTGAAGGGCGTCCGCAAGGCCCAGTGGGAGGCCCTGGAGGCCGAGCGCCTCGCGTCCCTGCCGCCCGAGCCCGAGCCGGTTCCCGCTCGCTATCCGGCCTCGTTCTGGGAGGATGAGCTAGCCCTCGCGATTGAGGGCTAGCCGGTGCTGCTCGCGATCCTCCGCCGGGCCGCGCCTTTGCCGCGGCTCGAGTCCTTCGACCGCTACCTCTTCGTGGGGCCCCATCCCGACGACGTCGAGATGGGCTGCGCCCCGACGCTCAGGAGGCTCGTGCTCATGGGTAAGGAGGCTCGCATCGTGGTGGCCACCGACGGGGCCATGGGCGCGAGCGACCCGGAGAAGGCGGGTCCCGCCCTCGCGGCCCTCAGGCGGGAGGAGGCGCGGGCCGCGGCCCGGCTCCTCGGGGCGGCCGAGCCCGTGTTCCTGCCCTTCGCCGACGGAGGGCTCTACGCCGTGGAGGACCTCGCCAAGGCCCTGGCCGCCGAGATAGTGCGCGCGCGGCCGCAGGTA
>CAZNNA010000264.1:0-5018 GCA_964573825.1 uncultured Treponemataceae bacterium | reverse complement strand
GGCGTTGCTGATGGCGATCGAAGCCAGGATGGCGATGTTGAGGAGGTATTCCTTATCGTAGGCCGAGAAGCCTTCCGCCAGTATGGGCTCACCGAGGAGGATGAGCCCGTTTATGACTCCCTTGGCCTTGAGCGGTACCACGAGGCAGGGGTCCATGGCCTCCAGGGGTTCGAGGCCGCCCAGGTCGCCCAGGGCCGCGCGTAGCTCGCCGAGCGTCCAGCAGCGCGTCTCCCTCGAGAATAGCCGCATCGCCGGGGCGTCGTCCCTGATGGAGTAATCGTGGTCGTGGTCTATGTCGAAGCCCTTGCAGTTGCGATGCAGGCTGAAGCGGATGGAGTCTATGCCCTTCTTGGCATAGAGCGCGGCCTTGAGCACCTTCATCTGCCCCATGATCGTATAGAGTATGGACTCTATGAGTATCCCGTAATCCAGGGTGGAATTGAGGCTCTTCGATATCTCCAGGAGCTGCCTGAGATCGAACACCTGCTTCTCGTATTCGTCTCTCAGCCTAGCGGCGTCACTTTTTCCCAATTCCATGCTCTCTAATCGCGCGGGCTTCGCATCAGTATACGGTCGACGCCGGATTTCCGCCAGTGCGTTCGCTCTGCGGTACGTCCGTTCTGGACGCTCTCCGCCGTTGCCGGGTCAGGCCCCGGGGGCGGCGGTCTCGCCGACCCAGCGGAAACGGGCGCCCGACAGAGTCTCCTCGAAGCGCTCGCGGTCCTCGCGGCGTATGGAGACCGCGAGGCCGCGCCGGCCGGGAACGGCCTCGCCGAGGGCCTCCGCGCGCAGCGATAGGCGTAGCGGGCCATCGAGTGACTCCAGCGCCTCCCGGGGATCGGCTTGCCAGGCCAGGGCGAAGCGCAGCATCCTGCCGGACGCCGCGCCGGCGAGGATAGCCTCGGCCGCGCCGGAGCCCTCGGCCTCGACTAGGTAGATGAGCTCGCCGGCGGTCTCTGGCCGCTCCGGGAGCGCGAAGCCGCCTAGTAGAATAGCCGTATCTCCTCTTGCTGCGCCTTGTGCCTCATCTTGAGGTACATGGCCCCGGCGGCCCGCTTATAGAAATAGCCCGAGGCGTTGTAGTTCTCGAAGCTCGGGTCCATGTTGTAGTTGATGCCGTACAACTGGATCCTGGCGTAGGGCTTGACTCCGTAGAGCACCATGTAATGCGTCGAGCCTAGGGGATAGGCGGCCGTGATCACCGTCTTCTCGGGGCTGTGCTCTACGCCGAGCTCGGGAGCGCAGGTCCAGGCCCACGAGCCAGGCCCGAGTTGCCTGTAGAGGCTTCGGGCGCGGGGATAATAAGGGGAGTCTCCGGCGAGCGCGTAGGCGTCGGCCGTCGCGAGGCGCTCGGCTCCCCGCGTCAGCGTCTCGTCGCGAACGACGACGACCGCGGGCAGCGAGCCGTCGGACGCCGCCAGGCCGAGCGCGCCAGCGACCAGGCTCTGGCCGATGCCGGCGTAGAGCGGCTTGCCGGTGGCCTCGGCGAGCCGCATGAGCGCCTTGCCCGCGCGGAGGGCCGCGGCCGTCTCGCACTCGCCGTCGTTCCTGGTCTGGAGGAAGAACTGGCCCTCGGCCTTGCGTATGGCGGGGGCTATCACCCTGTCGACGAGCTCTACGGCCTTGCCGAAGGGGTTCTCCTCCTCGGACAGGTAGTCGCGGGCGTCCAGGTAGGCCTCGATGAGGGCTATGGCCTCCACGGGGCTCGCCTTGGAGAAGTCGGCGTCCCGCGCGAGCGATAGCGCCTCCTTGGCCAGGGAATAGGGGGTCCGGTCGAGCAAGAGATGAACGATGCCGCTACGGTAGAAGAGGCTCGGGCTGCGCGCCTGCACGAGCCTCTCTATCGCCTTGACCTCGGCTAGGCTGGCTTCCTCGAAGGCCACCATGGCCGTGGTCGTCTTTCCCGCGAAGGGCACGCTCCGCCAGCCGAGGCCGGTAGCGTGGTTCGCCCTGACGACGGCCTGGAGCGACGCTGCCGCCTCGTAGCGCTCGCGCCGCATGGCCTCGGCCATGAACGCTATGAACCGGGACTCGTCGAAGGCGGCCGGCTCCTCGCCGCCCGCGGGCTTCCAGGTGCCGGCGGCGGCGTCGAAGCCGGGGCCCGCCAGGCCCTGCCATGCCTTGTCGCGCCAGGCGCCCACGACCCTGGCCCACGCGGCGGGGTCCATGGGGGCCTGGGCCATGAAGGACGCCGGCTGTGCGGGACGCTTGTCGTCGTTCTCCGCGGCCGCGTAGAAGGGGCGCCACGTCCCGCGGGAGGCGGCTACCTCGAGCGCTCCCGGGCCGTTCCCGAGCCGGGCGCCGTTGACCCTGTAGGTGACCTGGCCGAGGGTGATGCGTACCGCGCCCTCGTCGCCGGGGGCGGCCAGGGCGGCGTTGCGGTGCAGCTCGTAGCGCATGGCGGCGCTCGTCGCCTTGGCGCGCGGCGCGAGTCGCCACGAGGTGATGCCTTCGGCGTCGGTAACGGCAGAGAGCGTCGAGCCGCCGTCGAAGCGGACGGAGAAGCCCGAGTCCATGACCTCGTACGACGCGGGGAGCTCCTTGTGATCCTTGCCGTCGGCGCCGCGTAGGAGGAGCGGGTATCGCTCGGAGAAGACGATGCGCAACCCGTCGGCGCCTAGCTCGACCGAGCGGACTCCCTTGCCGCCCTCGCCGGGCAGGGCCTTGAGCGTTACGTTACCGGCGCGGGCCGAGATCGGGCCGGCCGACGGGAACTGCACGACGACGAGAAGGACGAAGGCTGCCGCGTAGGCTAGGCACATGATGGCGGCTCTTCCGACTGCGTTGATCCTCATAGGACAAGGACTATACCCGCTCTGAGCCGGCTATAGCAACCTTCCGAGGCTTCAGCAAAACTCAGGGAGTTTTGCTGAAGCTACCTTGAGAATCCTCCTTGATAAAGCCCCGGAAACGGGCTACCATGGCGCCGCACCATAGACCAAACGACCGGAGAAACGCATGCATAGAAGCCCGGCCGCCGCGGCCGCCGCCATGCTCCTAGCGCTGCTCATGGCGTCCTGCGCCGGACAGCCCTCGCCGACCGCCGGCGCCCTGCCGGGGCGTATCGAGGGGCCGGCCGCCGCCGTCGTCCCTCCTCCCGAGCTGAGCGACGAAGAGAAGGAGCGCATGGCCCTCGACGCGCTCGCCAGGGCGGTCGACGCTGGCGATTACGCGGGGGCGCTGTCGCGCCTCGAGGGCCTCGTCGCCTTGAGACCCGATAACCGCTCCTATCCCGTGCTGCGCGCCTCCCTGCTCCTGTCCACGGGGCGAACGGGCGAGGCGAGTTCGGCCCTCGACGCCGAGCTCGCGAGCCACCCCGATAACGTCGAGGCGCTCATGGCCAAGGCCGAGCTGTCGCGCTTCCTAGGCGACGACCGCGCCCGAAAGGCGTCGGTGGAGGCGGTCCTGGCGGCGCGTCCCGACGATCCCGCCGCGAACGCGGCCATGGGAGCCATACACTTCGAAGGCAAGAACTTCACCAAGGCGGAGGAGCGCTTCACGGCCGCGCTCAAGGCCCAGCCCGATAACGCCGAGGCCCTCGTCGGCCTGGCCCGAGTCAAGGCGAGGCGCGACGACGATAAGGGCGCCCTGGCCCTCCTGGACAAGGCCGTCGCCGCGGCGCCGGGCGACGCGCTGGCCTACCTCGACCGCAGCCGCGTGCTCTATCGCGTCGGCCGCTACGCCGACTGCGAGGCCGACCTGGACGCGGCGATCCGCCTGGCCCCCGGTTCGTCGTGGGCCTACGTGGAGCGCGGACGCCTCTATATGGACACGGGTCGCAAGGAGCTTGCCCGGGCCGACCTCGACGCAGCCATCGGCCTCGATCCCGAGTATTTCCTACCCTATATCTACCGCGCGGCCCTGCGCGAGGAGGCGGGCGAGGACGAGCAGGCCCTGGCCGACTACAGGAGGGCCGCCGAGCTCTATCCCGACTACTGGTACTCCTACGAGTCCATGGGCGTGCTCGCCTATCGCCTCGGGGCCTGGCAGGAGGCCTTTACCGCCTTCGACCGGGCGGCCGCCTTCACCAAGGCCCACCCCGAGTACTACGTCGCCGCGGGGCTGTCGCTCATGCGCCTTGGCGACCCCAAGCGCGCCAGGGCCTACGCCGAGAAGGCCCTTCCCAAGGTCTCCAGGGAGGAGCATCCCGCCTACTGGCTGGCGCTCAGGCTGGTCTTCGACCAGGGAGACCTGACGAGCGAGCTCGAGGTCCGTATTAACTCCGAAAGGCGCCTGGACGCCAAGGCCGGCCTCCTCTTCTACCTGGGTTCGTACTGGCTAGCCCGCGACAAGCCGACCCTGGCTTCTACCTACCTGCGCCTGTCCTACGACTACGAGCGCGTCGGTACGCCCGAGCACCGCATGGCCGAGGCGGACCTGGCTCGCCTGAAGCAGGGCGAGGCCGGGCGCTAGCCTCATCATCTCATCGCATCGCCGAGAACGGAGCGCGTATGTCCGATACCATCACCCCCCTGGAGCTCGCGGGCCGTCGCATCGTCCTCGTCGGGACGGCCCACGTATCCAAGGATAGCGTCGACGAGGCCGTGGCGGCCATAGCCGCCGAGGCGCCCGACGCCGTCTGCGTAGAGCTCGACGAGGCCCGTTGGCGTTCCATGCGGACTCCCGACGCCTGGGAGAAGACGGACATCGTCAAGATCATCAAGGAGGGGAGGGCCTTCCTGCTCCTCGCGAACCTAGCGCTCTCGTCCTTCCAGCGGCGCATGGGCGCCGACGCGGGCGTCAAGCCAGGCGCGGAGATGGTCGCCGCCGCCGAGGCCGCCGAGGCCGCCGGCATACCGTTCTACTTCTGCGATCGCGACGTGCAGACCACGCTCAGGCGCGCCTGGGGCAAGTCAGGCTTCTGGACGAAGATGAAGCTGGCGGCCCAGCTCATCGAGGCGGCCTTCTCGTCGGAGAAGCCTGATGCCGCCGAGATAGAGCGGCTCAAGGTTCGCTCCGAGCTGGACGAGATGATGGCCGAGCTGGCCGACTACCTCCCGAGCGTCAAGGAAGTGTTG
>CAZNNA010000263.1:283-5081 GCA_964573825.1 uncultured Treponemataceae bacterium | reverse complement strand
GGCCAGGTAGGTCGCTGAGACGCCGGCCACGTAGTAGAGGCCGCTGGAGTCGGGATAATGCCGCAGGGCGATCATGGCCGCGTCGTAGGCGTCTCCGTGGAGTCCCTTCTCGAGGTACTTGAGCGCCAGCAGGCGCCAGTAGACGGCGACCTTCTCCATGGCGGCCACCGTCCTGTCGACCTCGTCTCCGTACTCGGCTATGCCCTTCCTGAGCTCCTCCACCGTGGAAGGGGGCGCTATCTTGGCCGAGCGAGACTCGAGGCTGAACATGCGTTCCAGGAAATTCTTGTCCTCGCCTCCGCAGGACGCGAGCAGCGCGACGCCGGCGGTTAGGCAGGCGATCGCGGCGATTGGGCGGTACCTCATGGATCGTTCCTCCCGTCGCTATGTACGCGTCGCCGAGCAGCGGCGCTTGCGCTAGCGCTGGCGCGCGTCCGGGGAAAGCAGTCCCCGTGGGCGTTCGCCAGCTCCTCCGCCTCGACGTGGGTATAAATCTGCGTCGTCGAGATGTCGGCGTGCCCGAGCAGCTCCTGGACCGTGCGGAGGTCGGCTCCCCCCGCCAGGAGGTGCGTCGCGAAGGAGTGCCTGAGGGAATGCACCTTGCCCTCGACCCCGCTCTGGCTCCGGAGCTCCGAGAAGCGCTTCCAGACGCCCTTGCGGGAAATGCCGCCGCCCGAGCGGTTCAGGAAGACCCTGTCGCTAGGCCTTCCCTTGGCCAGGAGGGGCCTGGCCTCGGAGAGGTAGCGCTCGAGCCAGGAGCGGGCCTCCTCGCCGAAGGGCAGGATGCGCTCCTTGCGGCGCTTGCCGACGACGCGCACGAAGCCTTCCGACAGGTAGAGGGCGTCGAGGCGCAGCCCCGCGGCCTCGGATATGCGAAGCCCGCAGGAATAGATGAGCTCGAAGAGGGCGCGGTCGCGTAGCCCGCCGGGACTCCCGAGGTCAATGGAGGAGAGCATAAGGTTGACGTCGTCCTGCCGAATGACGTCGGGCAGGCTCCGCTCCTGCCGCGGGCTCTCCAGGAGCTCGGTAGGATCGTCGGCCCTTATGCCCTCGACGCGCAGGAATCGGTAGTAGCTGCGCAGGCTCGACATGATGCGGGCCATGGTCCTCGGGGACAGTCCCGCGGCCCGCCGCATCGCCAGGAATTCCAGGAGATCCGCTACCTGGGCCGTCTCGGGCCTCGCGCCCCTCTCGGCTAGCCAGGCGGAGAGGCTCCTCGCCTCCCTGACGTAGGCCTCGAGCGTGAGGGGAGATCGTCGGCGCGTCGCCACGAGCCAGGCCCCGTAGCGGTCTATGGAATCCCGTTCGGCCACGCTCAGTATCCGCCGCGCTCCGCCGCCGGCCGGCGCTCGCGCAGGACCGTGGGGATATCGAGCTCGTCGCCGTCGTTGCGCCCGAGGAGGTAACCCTTGGCCTTGGGCTCCACGATGTTCCTCCATTCGTCGGCCGACAGGAAGTCGTCGGCCTCCTTGGGCGCTTCCTTCTGCGCGACCGGCCCCGGGGCCTTGGGCTTGATGGTCCTGTCGAAGCCGGTGGCTATGACCGTGACGCTGACCTCGTCCTGGGCCTCGCTATCGTTGACTATGCCCGATATGACGAAGGCGTCCGGATCGGCGTTGCCCGTGATGATGCCGACGATCTCCTCGTACTCGCTGAGCGTGAGGTTGTCGCCGCCCGAGACGTTGATGAGGATGTTCTTGGCCCCGTCGATGCGGGCGTCCTCGAGGAGGGGGTTGGCAACGGCCTTCTCGGCCGCCTCCACCGCGCGGTTGTCGCCCTTGGCCGAGCCTATGCCCATGATCGCGTGGCCCTGGCCGCTCATCACGGTGCTCACGTCGGCGAAGTCTATGTTTATATCTCCGGCCACGGTGATGAGGTCGGATATGCCCTGGACGCCCTGCCTGAGGACGTCGTCCGCCAGCCTGAAGGCGTCGCGTATGGGCGTACGCTTCTCTACTATCTTGAGGAGGTGCTGGTTGGGTATGACGATGAGGGTATCGACGGCCTGCCTGAGCCTCTCGATGCCTTCCTCGGCCAGGCGCATCTTGACGCGGCCCTCGAAGTCGAAGGGCTTGGTGACGACGGCCACCGTTAGCGCGCCGAGCTCCTTGGCCACCTGGGCTATGACCGGGGCCGAACCGGTGCCGGTTCCGCCGCCCATGCCCGCGGTGATGAAGACCATGTCCGCCCCGGCCAGGGCCTCGGCGAGGATGGCCTTGTCCTCGAGCGCCGCCTTCTCGCCTACCTCCGGCTTGCCGCCGGCTCCCAGGCCGTGGGTTACCTTGGCCCCGAGCCCGAGGCGCCTGGGCGCGTTCGAGCGCTTGAGCGCCTGGAGGTCGGTATTGGCGACGATGAAGTCCACGTTGCGGAGCCCGGCCTCTATCATCCTGTTTACCGCGTTCGACCCGCCGCCGCCGGCGCCTATCACCTTGATTACGGTCGACCGCGCCTCGTAGGCGTCGAGCTCGTCGCGCGCGTCGCGCTCCGCGCCCCTCGAATCCGCCGCCGACTCGGAGCGCTTGAAGGCCCCTATCTCGTCCACTACCCGTAGCGTCATGTTCCCCTCCCCGTATGATTACCTATGCCGGGCTAGGCGACCGCCTCGCGCGTGTCAGCGCGCCAGGCTGGTTCCCGTCCTAGCCGACTAGAAGAACTCCCGTAGCCACTCCCCGAGCCTCCGTAGCGGAGTCCCGTCCTTGTCCTTGTCCTTGGCCCAGGCGCCCTTCGCGCCCTTATCGCCGCCCGCGGCGCCCGCCCGCGCGCCGCCCTGCGTCCCCGCCCGGCCGCCCCCGAGCAGCCCGGCCTTGCGCTCCGTCGCCTCGGGGGCGCCGCCGAGGCGCTCGGCGCCTATGAGCACGAGCCCGACCGCCGTCGAGTAGGCCGGGTTGCGGTAGGCGTCCACGAGGCCGCCGAGCGACGAGGGCGAACCGATGCGCACGGGCAGCCCGAAGACCCTGGACGCGAGGTCCGCCGCCCCGGGCAGGAGGGCGCCGCCGCCGGTGAGCACGACGCCGCCCTTGACGAGCGGCCAGTAGCCCGGCTGCTCGACCTTCTCGCGCACCAGGCTGAAAATCTCCTCCATCCTCGGCTGTATGACGCTCGCGATGCGCGCCCTGGATATCTGCTGCGGAGCGTGGCCTCCCACGCCGGGGACGACGATCCCCTCGTCCTCCTCGACGTGCGGCAGGAAGCAGGAGCCGGCTTCCTTCTTGATGCGCTCCGCCGATTCCAGGGGCACGTTGAACACAATGGACAGGTCGCTCGAGACCTGAGCCCCCCCGGCGCCCACCGAGGCGCTGAAGTACGGCGCCCCGTCGGCGTACATGAGGACGTCGGTGGTGCCCCCTCCCAGGTCGACGAGCAGGCAGCCGAGCTCCTTCTCGTCAGCCGACAGGACGGCGCGGGAGGCCGCCAGGCTCTGGAGCACGAGCCCCTCGGCCTTGAAGCCCGCCCGGTTGACGCAGCGCACGAGGTTCTGGACGGTAGTCACCGAGCCGGTGATGATGTGGACCTCGGCCTCGAGCCGAACGCCTATCATGTCCAGGGGGTCGCGAATGCCTTTCTGGTCGTCGACTATGAAGGTCTGCGGTATGACGTGGAGTATCTCCCTATCCATGGGGATTACGACGGCTCGCGCCGCCTCGATGACGCGATCCACGTCGGCCTGGCATATCTCCCGGCCCTTGCCGGTCACCGCGACGACGCCGCGCGAGTTGATGCCCTCGACGTTGGCTCCGGCTACGCCCACGAAGCAGTCCTTGACCTCGCGGCCGGACATGAGCTCCGCGCCCTCTATGGCCTTGGCCACCGACTGGAGCGTGGCCTCGATATTGACGACGACGCCCTTACGGAGGCCCGTGCTCGGGGCCGTACCGACGCCGGTAATGCAGAGGACGCCGTTATCGTCGTATTCGCCTATCACCGCGCAGGTCTTGGCCGTGCCGATGTCGAGCCCTACTATCAGATTGTCACCCAGAGACGGCCTCCTTCGTTCGATAAATGTATGTATCCGTCCGCAGGTCGAGCTCTCGAATGGAGGGGGCCAGCCCCTCGCCCCGGACGACGTCGAGGACGAGCAGCATAGACTTGAGGAGGCCCGCGTTCAAGACGGGGCGCATGCGCACGGGCACGCGGCAGTCGGCGGGATAGAGGAGCAATTCCGCGGGCAGCCCTTCGGACGAGACGACGCGAAGCTCCGATATGGCGGCGACGAGTCCCGGCTCGGCGGTCCCGACGTCGGCGAGCGAGCGGAGTATAGAGGCGAAGGGCTCGCCGAGCTCCATGCCGTAGGACAGGCCCCGTATCTCCACGCCCGAGAGGACGGGCAGGGACTCGGCGCCCGCGCGAGAGCCGGCCGGGGCGAAGACGACGCCGTAGCGGTCGACGCAGTGAGCCTCGAGCCGACCGGAGGCCTCGCGGGCGTAGACTATGGCCACGGGCGAGCGCTCGGTCACGACGGCTATCACCCGATCGGGAAAGGCCCTCTCGACCTCTACGGAGAGGATGGCCGGGTGGGCGCGGAGGCTCTCCTCGAGGGCCGCCAGGTCGACGTTGAACCAGTACGCCCTAGGAGGCAGCCGACCGTAGGAGGCCAGCTCGGCGGGATAGACGGCCCCGAGCCCTCGGTATTCCACCTCGCCGACCTCCATGAGGGGCAGGGCGACCAGGAAGAAGAGGGCCAGGACGGCCGCGGCGACGAGCGAGGCCGCGGCGACGAGCCTCGCGGAGCCCGCGGCGTCGCCGGGGAAGCCTCCGCGCCCGCCCCGGCCGTTCCCGTGGCCCGCGCGGCTCGCGCCAT
>CAZNNA010000263.1:0-273 GCA_964573825.1 uncultured Treponemataceae bacterium | reverse complement strand
GGCCTCGGCGGCCTGGCCGTAATCCCGGGAAGGGGCGTAGTCTCGCAGGAAGGCGGCGCACTCAGCCATGGGACGACTCGCTCTCCCGCCCCGCGCTCCGGGACACGTTATAGATGAGGCCGGCCGTCAGGGCCGCCGATACGAGCGATGAGCCTCCGGCGGAGAAGAACGGCAGCGGTATGCCCGTGGCCGGCGCAGCGCCCGAGACCACCATGATAGTGACCAGGGCCTGCGCCGCCAGGTAGGACGCGGCGCCGAAGGCCAGGAGGGACC
>CAZNNA010000262.1:0-5147 GCA_964573825.1 uncultured Treponemataceae bacterium | reverse complement strand
AGATCCCGAACCAGCTCGTGGTATGCTGGCCCGTGTGCTCCGCGGCGGAGGCCAGGCGCAAGGACGGGTAGAGCCGAGACTCAAGCCGCTCGAGCAAGGCCGCTGCGTAGAGTCCCATGTCGCCTCCCTCGCCCGTGGTCCAGCCGAGATACCAACGGGAAGGCAGGTCCGCCGCGATACCCGCCCTAGTCCTTTCCACGGAGAAGATATAGCCGGAATCCCACCAGAACGACGGGCTCGCGCAGCAGTAGCCGCCGAAGAGCCCGGGCCGTTCCAGGGCCATCCATGCCGCGAAGAGTCCCCCGAGCGAATGGCCGAGCAGGTACCGTCGCGCGGGGTTCCTCTCAACGGCGAAGCGTTCCTCGATCGCGGGAACGAGCTCGCGCTCGAGGAAATCGGCGAAGGCCCCGGCGCCGCCCGGCTCGCCCCAGTCGAAGCCTTTCAGTGAATCGCCGGCGTTCGGGGTGGGAGTATAGTCCCTGGCCCGCATGCACTTGCCCGCGCCGTAGCCGATGCCGACGAGGATCGCCGGCCTCGCCGCCGCTGAGGCCGCCATCCGCCGGAGGTCGCGATCGAGGCGGGCGACGCTCGAGTCTCCGTCTAACAGGTAGACGGTTGGATATCCTCCGACCGGCGCTCCCCCCGGGTACCCTTCGGGCAGGCAGACGTAGAGGGTATACTCGGTCCCGGTGGCCTCTGACCGCAGGGCGACTCGTACGCGCAGCTCGTCCTCGGGCGGGGCCAGTAGCGGCAGGAGGACGCTCTCCGGGGATAGGCCGCACGACGAGAGCGCGACGGCGGCGCAGAGAGCGATGGCGCAAAGACCGCGTTGATTCGCCAGTACCCGTCGCGCCTTCATCGCGTCACCTCCTCGGCCCGGCCATCTCCCGGGGAAAGAGGGCCGAGTCCCGCCCTATAGTCGGCGGACGCGACACCGTAGCGATCGAGGAGCCGCGCCAGCTCGCCCGGAGCGGAGGCGTCTCCGAGGGCCTCCCGGTACCGTAGGAACAGGGCCTCGTGCCAGGGGGAATCGAAGGGGCGTTCCATGGCGGACAGGACGGCCGAGGCGACGCTGCGCCTGCCGAGGCGATACTCCGCCAGCGCGTAGCCGAACGCAATATCCTGGGAGGAGGGGCTAAGCGTCGAGGCTCGCCCGAAGGCCATGGCAGCCGTCCGGTAGTCACTGTAAGAGAGAGCCTTGGCGCCGGCGCAGAACCAGGGTTCCGCTCGGCTCGGGTTGGCCTCGGCTAGGGCCAGGTATCGTGACACATCGGCGCGGCCGGCCTTGAGGCCCCGGAGCTCGACGACCCACGCGGGCAGGCGTTCGGCCTCGGCTGCGATAGTCGGCGAGGAGCGAAGGTCGAGGGAGAGGCGCCAGTACCTCGAGGACGCTGCGTAGGAAACATCCGCCGCCACGAGCAGGGAGCCTCCCTCCGGGTCGAACACGATGGATTGCTGGGTCCCTTCGTTATTGATGCCGCAGGCGACGAAGCTGGCGAGGGCCGCCTCCTGGCCGCGGGGATCCGTGGAAAGGCGCAGGAACCGAATGCACTCGGCCTCGCCGCCCGAGCCCGCCGGGGAGAAATCCCGTGCCATGCGCCTGCGGGCGTAGTCGTCGCCACCGAAGGCTATGAGGGGAGAGTCGAGCCCCTTGAGGGAGGGCTCGTCGATGGAGTTGAAGTCGTAGAGCGGCGCATCCCCGCAGATAGCCAGCGCGGAGCCTCCCGGCGCCATGGCCAGGCGGGCGCCGCGGCCCGTCTTCCTATCGCTGAAGACGCAGCCCGAGCCGCTTATCGGTCGCAGCCCCGCGAGGGCCCCGAGGACCCCATCGAGGTCGGCGTTATCCTCCATGGCCGCCCGCACCCGATAGCCCATGGATTCACCGTCGGGATCCCGCCTGGCCGGCGTGTAGGTCTGCTCGGAGAAGCCGATACCCGAGTCGCTCGCGGCCGTCTGGAAACCTAGGATGAGCGGCCAGGCCACGCAGGTAATGGCCTGTCGCCCGATCGGCTCGAGGCGAACGGCGATCGCGTGGGCCGCCAGGCCGGGACCGCCGAAGGCCTCGACGTCCTGGTTCCTGCCGTGGACTATACCGCCGGGGCCGGGCAGCAGGACGGAGGTACAGCCGAGCGCCGAAAGGCATTCGTACGAGAGCGCCACCCGGGCTACGACCTTGAAGGGGAAGCCCGTCCCCTCCGCTACACCGCGCAGCTCGTCTACGAAGCGAGCCGGGGCCCGGTCGAGGATGGCGAGCGCGGTACGCTCCATACGGTCGCGGAGTATCCCCGGAGCGACGCCCGCGTCGCCGGCCATGCCCTCGATGTGGGTCTCTATGAAGGCTATGAAGCGTCCTATCTCGTCACGGAGCAGGGCCCCGTACTGGACTCCCATCTCATAGTGGTCCCCCGAGACGACTATCCTCGTGAACGGAGCCTCGCCGCGATAGGCCGCGCCTCCCCTGAAGCGGGACGCCCCGCCCGATACTACTATCTGGGAGTCGTAAGGGCCGACTCCCTCGTAGGAGAAGGGCATCGAGCCGCAACCCGAGCACAGGGCCGCCGCCGCGGCTACGCAGGCGGTCCGTACCGACCTGAGCCATCTCGTTATAAACGGTGCGCGATCATCCACACTATTCCTCCTGTCTAGCGTAGGCGATCCGGATAGGCGGATCGCCGATCGAGCGGAAGAGTAGCGAGATACGTTCCGGTTCCTCGACCAGAACGATCGATCTAGGCGCGGCAGGCCTACTTTACTATACTGCGGAGACGAGATGAGCACCGCCCTAGCGCTCGCGTCAGCCCCCCTCGTCCTCTCGCTCATGATGATAGCCCTCGTATGGCGCTCCCCCCTTCCCGGCAGGCGTTACCTGGCGCTGGTCTTCGTGGAGACGGCGATCGCCTATGGCACCATGTCCGCGGAGTCCGTAGGCGTACTCGCGCCGGTCGCGGGAGCGCTCGCGCGTGCCATGAACTTCTTCTACGGCGCGCCGTCGCTGTACCTCTTCGCCGCCGAGGCCCTATCGCTCCCCGCAAGGCGGCGATGGGCCCACTACCTACCATTCCTGGCCAACGCCGCCTTCTGCGCCGTATCCTTCGCGTTGCGAGCCGAGGTCGGCCCCTATTTCATAGCCGTCTTCATCGCGGAGACGCTGCAGGTCGGGCTCTACGCCGTCCTCCTGGCTCGGGCGGCTCGCGGGCGGGAGCGCCCGAGGGAATGGAGGCTCGCCGTAGGCATAGCCCTCTGCTACGTCGCGTACTACGCCGCCTCCTGGGCGGCGGCCTTCCTCTCCGAGTCCCTACCGTTCCTGGTAGCCGTCCCCTGGGTCATAGGGGCCGGGGCGATGATAGCCGTCGCCTACCGTATCCTGCGGAGGCCCGAGTACCTCAGCCAGGCGCAGCATCACGGCCCGCCTCCCGCCCCGCCTCGCTACGGCGGGACGAGGCTCGAAGAAACGGAGGCGGAGGCTATCGTCGCCAAGGCCAGGGCCAGGCTCCGCGCCTCGGGGGATCTCTCGGACGCGGCCTCCGGTCCAAGGGCGCTCGCCATCGCGATCGGGCTCCCCTACTACCTGCTCTCCCGCGCGGTCAACGAGCGCACGGGAGAGAGCGTCGGCGAGCTCGTCAACAGGGAGCGGGTCGGGCGGGCCATGGCAGCGCTGAGGGATTCATCGGGTAGCGTCATCGATATCGGCTACGACTGCGGCTTCAGCGCTAAGTCGAGCTTCAACGCCGTATTCAAGCGCATGGCCGGCGAGAGCCCGAGCGACTACCGGGAGCGGTCGCGGGGGGAACGCCGGGCGCAGGCGGGCGGGACCGAAAGGTAGGGGATCGAGGAGGCGGATACGACGAAAAGGCCGCCCCGTGCGGGGCGGCCTTCATGCGTCGAGCTATGGCAAGGATCAGACGTACTTGACGATCTTGTTGGCCTTGAGGCAGCGGGAGCAGACCTTAATGGTGATGACGGTCCCGCCGATCATGGTGCGGACGCTCTGGATGTTGGGGCGCCAGTCGCGGCGGACGCGGTTCTTGGCCTTGCTGACGTTGTTACCGAAAATGGTACCCTTGCCGCAGATATCGCACTGTCTAGACATATCATGTATCTCCGTTCCCAGTAGTGTGTACGGTTACGATCCACGTCCCCCTGGGCCCATGGAAGCTCGGGGAGTATAGCGCAATGCCCCGCTCCGTGTAAAGGGCGCGACGCATCATCGCATGCTATCGCCCCATGCCGCCCATCATTCGCTCGGCCGCCTTCTTGTTCTTGACGACCTTCTTCATCATGAGCCGGGACTTCTCGAACTTCTTGATGAGGCGGCCGACCTCGGCCACCGAGGTGCCGGAGCCGCGGGCTATGCGCGAGCGGCGGGTCGGGCCGATGATCAGGTGGTTGCGCCGTTCCTTGCGGGTCATGGACAGGAGTATGGCCTCCTCGCGCTTGAGGTCCTCCTTATCGAGCTGCTCGTCCGTGACCTGGCCCGCGAGGCCGGGCATCATGTCGACGATGCTCTTTATGGAGCCCATCTTCTTGATGCGCCTGAGCTGGTCCAGGTAGTCCTCGAGGGTGAAGGACTCGGTGGCCATCTTCTTCTCGAGGGCCTCGGCCTCCGCCTGGTCTATGGTGGCCTGGGCCTTCTCGACGAGGGACACGACGTCGCCCATGCCAAGGATGCGGCTGGCGACGCGGTCCGGGTAGAAGGGCTCGAGGCCGTCCGGGCGCTCGGAGACGCCGACGAACTTGATGGGCTTGCCGGTGACCGACTTGAGGGAGAGGGCCGCGCCGCCCCTGGCGTCGGAGTCGAACTTGGTCAGGATGACGCCTGATATGCCTATGCGCTCGTCGAAGGCCTTGGCAATGTCGACGGCGCTCTGGCCGGTCATCGAGTCGGCTACGAGCAGGGCCTCGTCCGGCCGGGTCAGGTCGCGCATGCGGACGAGCTCGTCCATCATGGCCTCGTCCACCTGCATGCGGCCCGTCGTATCGACTATCAGGGTGTCGTAGAGTTCCTTCTTGGCCTTGGCCAGGGCCTCCCGGGCTATGGCCAGGGGATCGGAGCCGGTGCCCCGGTAGACGTCTACGCCTATCTGGGCGCCGAGGGCCGCCAGCTGGTCGGCGGCCGCGGGGCGCACGAGGTCACAGGCCGCGAGGAG
>CAZNNA010000261.1:0-5151 GCA_964573825.1 uncultured Treponemataceae bacterium | reverse complement strand
TGGCGTTGCGCTGTATGACTGTGTCGAGCTGGGTGATGGCGAGGCCGATCTGGCGGGCCCCGGTATCCTGCTCCCTGCTCGCGACGCTGATCTCCTGTACGAGCTCGGCCGTGCGCTTGATGTCCGGTACCATGCCCTCCAGCATGGCGCCGGCCCTCTCGGCAACCTCGACGCTCTCCTTTGACAGCTTGGCTATCTCCCCGGCGGCGAGCCGGGAGCGCTCGGCGAGCTTGCCGACCTCGCTGGCCACGACGGCGAAGCCCTTGCCGTGGGTCCCGGCCCGGGCGGCCTCGATGCTCGCGTTCAGCGAAAGCATGTTGGTCTGCCTGGCTATCTCCTCTATGATGTCGATGCGGTGGACGATCTGGCGCATCGCCTCTACCGTGGCCCGAACGGCCTCAGCCCCGTCGATGGCGTCGCGGGCGGCCTTAGTAGCTATGCCCTCGGTCTGCGCGGCGTTATCGGCGCTCTGGCGGATGTTCGCGGCCATCTGCTCGACGCTCGCCGATACCTCCTCGGCGCTGGCGGCCTGCTCGGAGGAGCCCTGGGACAGTTGCTGGCTGGACTGGGCGATGCCCGCGATGCCGGCGGAGGTCTGGCTGGCCGACTCCGCGAGGTCCGCCGACCGCTCCGCGACCTGGTGGCTGATCTCCTTGACCTCCGCGACCACCTCCTTGAGCCTGTCCATGGTCGTACCGAGAGCCTTGCCGAGCGCTCCTATCTCGTCGCGGGCATGCCCTCCCGCGTCCGTCCCGGAGGCGAGCTCGCCCCGGGCGAGCCCCTCGGCTATGCCTATCATGCGCCTGATCGGGCGGATCACGAGGCGGGAAAGGAGGAGGCTTACGAGCACGACGATGAGGACGGCAATGATCGCGGCCTGGAGGGCCGTGCCGAGCAACGCCTCCCGAAGCTTGGCCTCGGCGATGGCGTAGGAGTAGTGCAGCCTACCGGTTCCTATCTCCTTGCCTTCGTGGCCGACCGAGAAGTCGCGGCCCGGAAGGGCCTCGAGCGCCTCGAGGTCCGCGGTCCGGGCCGCCGATCCTCCGCCCTCCGACGAAAAGGCGGCGAAGGGCTCGTCCTTGCCCTTCTCGCGAACCACGACGCCGGCCAGGTTCGGATTGATGAGCTCGCCCCGTATCTGAGCCTCGGCCCCGGCCTCGTCCAGGTCCCAGACGGCACGGCCCATGTTCGCCGACAGGCGCGAGGCCGCGCCTTCCGCCAGGGAAGCGACCGCGGCGTACTCGACCGCCCGTTGCCTGGCGTACTGGAAGGCTCCCGTACCACCCATAACGACGCCGACGAGGGCGACGGTTGCGAGCACGAAGCGTCCCCGGAGTCCTAGCGAAGCCTGACTAACAGCCTCCCGAAGCGCCATCGAGCGACCTCCTCCCGGGCGAGCGGCCGCGTCGCGAGCGCGAGGCCCGTCTCCTATCAGTGAAGTCTAGCTATCGGGCCTCGCCAGTCAAGGAGGCATCGGTAGATTTCAGTCGAAGCGGGCGGCGGCCGGGATCGGCCTCTCCGGCCAGCCTAGCTGGAGCCTTGGAGGGCCAGCGCGATCCTGGCCTCGACGAAGGCCGAGGGATCCGCTCCCTCGGGCACGGCGGCGGAAGGGATGAAGCCTCCGGCCATGTAGGAGTGCCCGCCGCCGACGCCCAGGCCCGCAACCACGGCGCGCACGAGGTCGTCGGCCCGAGGCGGGAGCCTCCGCCCGTCGAGGCCAGGATCGCGGACGGAGCCCGAGACCTGTTCCGACATCGTGTCGACGAGGCTGCGCGCCGACAGCTTGACGCCGTCCGCGCGCGCGGAGTAGGTGAGGGCGGCGTCGGCCTCGTCCAGGGATAGGATGATATCGTTGGCCGCGCCGACGAGGGAGTCGTCGGCCTCGCCGAGGCGCATGACGGCGACGCGCCCGGCCAGCCTGACCGTCTTGAATCCGTCGGCGAGCGCCGATAGGTCCGCGAGCGTCAACTGGCTGCCCTTGAGCCTCCGAATGAGCGCCTTGTCGGCGAAGGGCCAGAGCCAATGGTACATGTCCGCGTCCAGGCCAGAGGCGCCGCGCGTGAGCCCGTCGGTATCGACGAGGATGCCGTAGGCCAGGGCGGTGGCCTCGAGGCGCGAGGGCTCCTCTCCGGAGTCGCGGTAGTACTCGGCCACCATGGCCGCGCAGGAACCTATCTCTGGCCTGATGTCCTCGAAGCGGTACGACGCGTCGTCCCGGCGCTCGTGATGGTCGACGACGGCCACCTCCTCGCCCCGGAGGGCGTTCATATTGGCGTTACCCGCCTGGCCGTCCACGAGGACTATCCAGTCGTCGTCGCGCATGTCCGACTCGTCGGTCGCGTCGCCGAATTCTATCCCGAGGAGCTCGACCATGCGACGCGCGTCCACCTTATCGAAGTCCCGGCCGTAGGCGACGCGGGTCCGAAGGCCCGAGCGCCCGAGGAGCCGTCCGAGGGCCCAGGCCGCGGCTATCGCGTCCGGATCGGGCACGTCGTGCGTCTGGATGATTACGCTACCCGGCGCCGTCTTGAGAAGGGAGATGAGCCTCCGTAGCCTATCATCCATAGCGATGCACCTCCGTGCCATCTTATATAAAGAAACGGGCACTATCCACGCCCGGCGGACCGGACTATAATCCTCCGCCAAGCGTATTTTAACCACACTTCGGAGGATAGCATGAACTCGGCCTTATCGACGCTCAAGGAACGCGGCTTCGTCCAGCAGTGCACCGACCTCGAGGGGCTCTCCGCCCTCATGGACAAGGGCCCCGTCACCTTCTACGTCGGATGCGACCCCACCGGCCCCTCGCTCCACATCGGCCACATGGTTCCCTTCTTCGCCCTGCGTCACCTGCGCGACGCGGGCCACGTGGGCATAGCGCTGCTCGGCGGCGGTACCGCCCGCATAGGCGACCCCTCGGGTAAGAGCGAGATGCGCAAGATGATATCCTACGACGCCATAGACGCCAACGCCGAGCTCTTCAGGCGCCAGCTCGACCGCTTCGTCGGCTTCGACGGCAAGACGAGCTACTCGGTCAATAACAAGGACTGGCTGGCCGACCTCAACTATATCGAATTCCTCCGCGACATCGGTCGCCATTTCTCGGTCAATCGCATGCTTACCTTCGAGGCCTACAGGCAGCGCATGGAGACCGGGCTGTCCTTCATCGAGTTCAACTACCAGCTCCTGCAGAGCTACGACTTCCTCCAGCTGTACCAGCGCCACGGCTGCCGCCTGCAGATAGGCGGCGACGACCAGTGGGGCAACATCGTCGCGGGCATGGAACTCATTCGGCGCGTCGAGGGCGGCGAGGCCTACGGACTCACCTTCCCCCTCGTCATGACCAGCGACGGCAAGAAGATGGGCAAGACCGAGAAGGGCGCGCTCTTCCTGGACCCGGAGATGACTAGCCCCTACGAGTTCTTCCAGTACTGGCGTAACGTCTCCGACGCCGACGTCGAGAAGTTCCTCCTCATGTTCACCTTCCTACCGGCGACTGAATGCCGCGCCCTAGCCGCCGGCGACATCAACGCCGCCAAGGAACGCCTGGCCCTCGAGGTCACCGCCGTCATCCACGGCAGGGCCGAGGCCGATAAGGCCCTCGCCGGCGCCAAGGCCGCCTTCGGCGGAGGCGGCGACAAGAGCGCCATGCCAACGGTCTCCCTGTCGCGAGCGCGCTTCGATGCCGGCTACCCGGTCCTGGACCTCTTCGTCGACTCAGGGCTTTCGCCCTCCAAGAGCGAGGCCCGGCGCCTCGTCCAGCAGGGCGGCGCTACCGTCGGCGAAGCCCCCTGGACCGACGAGAAGGCCCCGGTCGGCGTCTCCGCCCTGGACGTCGATGGCGAACTCGTCCTCCGAGCCGGCAAGAAGCGCTTCGTCAGGGTAGTCGTTAGCTAGCATTAAGCCGAAAGGGAGAGGGATGACGCAGGCGGAGCTGTCGAACGAGCTGCGCGCCCTCCTCCGGCTCCTCAGGGAGCATGAGTTCCTGCGCTATTCCGCCGCCGGCCGGGAGGAGTACCAGGAGAAGCTGCGTACCGCCTGCGGCCTCTTCGCCGCAGCGGTGACGAGCGCCGTCGGCCTTCAGGTGCCGAACCCTTACCCGACGGCGACCATCGAGGGCTTCCAAGGAGAGGGCTTCGCCGCCGCCGAGAAGGCCGCGCGGCGCATATCCTCGAGGCTACGCTCCAGCTCGACGGCAAGGGCCGACGCGAGAGCCTCCGCCGAGTCCTGGCTCCTTGCGGCCGAGCGCGTTGCGCTGCTTCCGCGGGGCGGAGAGCGAACTAGTCCTCGGGCGTCGCGCCCCTCCTGAAGTAATACGCGATGATGAAGTGTTCCTGGGCCTCGAAGGACCAATGCACGTCCCTCGCGAAGGCCGCCGCCTCGGCGCTCCTGCCATCGAGCAGTAGCCTTGCCAGGCGCTCGTGCTCGAGAACGCTCTCCTCTTCCCATTGGGCGACGTAGGCCCCCTCGCGGGGGAAATCGTAGAGCCGCTCCTTGAGAATCCTAACCGTGCGCTTAAGCTCCTCGTTGCGGCTCGGGCTGATATAGCAATCGTGGAAGGCGACGTTATCCTCGTAGTAGGCGTCGAAGTCGCCGCGTACGAGCGAGGCCTTCATGCGCTCGTTGAGCTCGAGCATGCGCATCGCCATGCCCGGCTGCCCGTCCGAGGCGGCCTCGAGGATCGCTGCCGATTCGAGTGCCCCGATGATCTGGTAGGAATTGCGTATCGTTTCGAGGTCGAGGGGGGTGACGATGACTCCTCTCCTCGACTGAATAGTCACGAAGCCCTCTGCCTCGAGCCTCAGGAGCGCGTCCCTGAGGGGCGTCCGTGAGAAGCCGAGGTCCTCGCTCAGGGATTTAAGGTCAAGGGCAGCGCCGGGCTTCAGCCGCCCATCGTTGAGCCTGCACTTGAGGTACGCGTACACGTGCTCTCGCAGGGGCGGTCCCTTGGGATCCTTGATGACTGCTTCCACGATGCTATTCCTTTGCAGGTGAGATAACTACGCGCTCGCGCAGGCTGAGTATCGATAGTACGGCCCTCCCTTCCTCCTGTCAACTTGATTGTAGTTCCCCGAACGATGTTACGCCCCGACGCTGGCGTACTGGGGAAGGTAGTCGTCCTTCTCCTTGAGGGGCGTCTTGGTCTTCTTG
>CAZNNA010000260.1:0-5157 GCA_964573825.1 uncultured Treponemataceae bacterium | reverse complement strand
CGCGATGAGCGCCGCTGCCCATGCGCAGGGCAGGCCCAGCGATCCATGGCGGCGAGTACTTCCTCGTTCGTTGCGCTCATAGCCCGATGCCCATGCGCAGGGCAGGCCCTGCGATCCATGGTTGCTAGTATTTCCTCTTTCTTTGCGCTCATTACTCCGATGCCCATGCGCAGGGCAGGCCCTGCGATCCATGGTGGTTTGCCGTGATATCTATTCCGCGAGGTACTGCGTCAGGGCGTCGCGGAGGCGCTCGGCCTCCTCGCGGGTCAGGGCTATGCCCTTGCCCATGCGCTCGTGGGCCGGGTCCCAGCTGCGTATGTCCAGCTTGGCCGGGCGGCCGTTCCAGCTCACGAGGTTGAGCTCCACGGACCAATCCTTGCCCGAGGGCCCGAGCGCGGCGAGCCTGCGCTCCACCTTGAACTGGATAGCCTCGTCATGCCTATCCATACCGTACCTCCCGTCACGTCGTAATGCTTCAGAGCCCCGGTTCGAAGCCCTCGTCTCCCTTGGCGAACTCGGGGAAGCGGTACACGATGACGCCGCTCGGGCGCACGCGCATCTCGCAGAAGCCCTTGCCCGCCAGCTTCTCGAGGGCTCCCCTGGCCTCGTCGGAGCTGTAATCGCTCTCAATGGCTATCTCGCCGGGCGTCACGAGGCCGCCGTTCTTCTTGGCCGTCCGGAGTATGACCTTCTCTATCGACTCCTTGGCCCTGGGAGCGTCCGGCCGCTCTACGTAGCGCTCGCGAATGACGATGCGGTCGCGGGGCGACATGTCCAGGGCCTCGCGGTAGCCGGCGCGTATGTTAGCCTCGCGGACCTGGCGCGGTAGGGTAAAGAAGTCGTACAGGGCGCCTACGTAGGCGAGCCCGCCGGTACAGAGCCAGAGGAGCCCGGTAGGGAATTTACGAAGGTAGAACCTGTGGAACCCGAGGACGACGAAGCCTCCCAGGGCCCAGAGTAGGTACGCTATGGCGCTGCTATAGTACATGGCTGTCTCCGCTCGCTGAATGCGTCAATAATACCACGAATCGGCCGGGAGGCGAAAGGGAGAGGGAGGGCCTTGGCCAGGGAGCCCTAAAAGTGGTATTACTAGCGTCATGAAGGACATACGAACCCTGCTGGCGGAACGCGCCGTCGGCACGACCATAACCGCCAAGGGTTGGGCCCGCACCAAGCGGGAGACCAAGAACGCCGTCTTCGTGGAGCTGTACGACGGCTCCTGCTTCTCGGGGCTCCAGTGCGTCTTCGACGCCCAGGGCATGTCGCCCGAGACGGTAGCCGCCCTGGCCAGGACGACGACCGGGGCGGCCCTGGCCGTCTCGGGCACCCTCGTGGACTCGCCCGCCTCAGGCCAGCCCGTCGAGCTCAAGGCTACCGGGCTCACGGTCATAGGCGAGTGCCCCGCCGATACCTATCCCCTCCAGAAGAAGGCGCATTCCCTGGAATTCCTCCGGGAGATAGCCCACCTGCGCCCCAGGACCAACACCATAGGCGCGGCGGCCCGCATGCGCGACGAGATGGCCTTCGCCGTCCATAGCTTCTTCCACGAGCGGGGCTTCCGCTACGTCCACACGCCCATAGTGACGGCCAGCGACTGCGAGGGCGCAGGCGAGATGTTCCAGGTGACGACCCTGGACCTGGACGCCATAGCCAAGCGCGGCGAGCCGGTGGACTACTCCAAGGATTTCTTCGGCAAGAAATCCTTCCTGTCGGTCTCCGGCCAGCTCAACGTGGAGACCTACGCCATGGCCCTGGGCAAGACCTATACCTTCGGCCCGACCTTCCGCGCGGAAAACTCCAACACCACGCGCCACCTGGCCGAGTTCTGGATGATAGAGCCGGAGTTCGCCTTCGCCGAGCTCGAGGACGACATGGAGCTGGCCGAGGCCTTCGTCAAGCATCTCCTGTCCTGGGCCCTGGAGCGCTGCGGCGACGACATGGCCTTCTTCGAGAAGCGCGTCCAGCCCGGCCTCGTGGCGATGCTCGAGTCCGTCCGGGACAAGCGCTTCGCCCACATGACCTATACCGACGCCATAGCCGAGCTCGAGCGCAAGAAGGACGGCTTCGAGTTCAAGCCCTACTGGGGCTGCGACCTGCAGACCGAGCACGAGCGCTACCTGTCGGAGACCGTGGTGGGCGGCCCCGTCATCGTCACGGACTACCCCAAGGAGCTCAAGGCCTTCTACATGCGCCTCAACGACGACGGCAAGACCGTCCGCGCCATGGACGTGCTCGTGCCGCGCATAGGCGAGATCATCGGCGGCTCCGAGCGAGAGTACCGCTACGACGTGCTCCTCGCGAACCTCAAGGCCAAGGGACTCGATCCCGAGGCCTACTGGTGGTACCTGGACCTCAGGCGCTTCGGCTCGGCCCCGCACGCCGGCTTCGGCCTGGGCTTCGAGCGCCTCCTCCGCTACGTCACCGGCATAGAGAACATCAGGGACGTGATCCCCTTCCCCCGGGCCGTCAAGCAGGCGGACTTTTGAGGTCGAGGCTACCCCTGGCGGCGGCCCTAGCGGCCGCCGCGCTCGCGCTCGCGGTAACCCTGTCCGTCTCCTCCCAGCCGCCGGCCCTCGCTGATCGATCGGGAGACGTTCCCGCTTCACCGGGGGCCGCTCCCGTTTCGCCGGGCGCCGGCGCGCCGTCAGCCAAGCCCATAGTCGTCGCCCTGGCGCCGCCTCCCGAGGTCGACGCTCGGTCGGTGATGATAGTCGACATGGCCCGGGGCGAGACGCTCTTCGAGCTCAACGCCGACGAGCCCATACCGCCTGCGAGCCTTACCAAGATCATGTCCATGATGGTAGCCCTCGAGGCGGTGGAGGCCGGCCGGCTCTCCCTGGACGACCGGGTCGCCATTACCAGGTCCGACGTGACCCTGCCCTACCGCTCCTCGCTCATGTACCTGCGCGAGGGCATGAGCGTGCCCCTGGACGAGCTCCTGCGCGGCATGGCGGTGGTCTCGGGCAACGACGCCGCCTTTACCGTGGCCAGGGTCGCGGCCGGCTCCTCCGAGGGCTTCGCGGAGCTCATGAACGCCGAGGCCGGAAGGCTCGGCCTCGCGGAGACGCGCTTCGTCGAGCCTTCCGGCCTATCGGAAGCCAACCTGACGACGGCACGGGAGATGGCGAGCCTCGCCCGGGCCTACCTCCTGCGCTTTCCCTGGGCGCTGGCTTCCTACCACTCGCGCCCTAGCCTACGCTTCCCCACGGCCGACGTCATGCCGCCGGGAGAGCCGGAACCGTATCCGCCCGTCGTACTACGCGCCACTAACCGCCTGCTCGCCAGCTACGAGGGCTGCGACGGCCTCAAGACGGGCTATATAGACGAGTCGGGCTACAACCTGGTAGCTACCGCCGAGAGGGACGGCACTCGGTTCATAGTGGTGACCCTCGGAGGCACCGGGGGCCAGGTCAGCCGCGAGCGCTCGGGAAGGGCTCTCCTAGACTGGGCCTTTACCTCATGGAAGACCGTCCGCCCCGGGCAGCCCGAGCCGCCCTCGCTCCGAGTCTGGAAAGGCGAAGAGAGCCGCGTCGCCCTGCGCTACGCCGAGCCGGCCGTCTTTACCGTACCGAGGGACCTGTCCGAGGGGCTATCCGTCCGCCTCGAGGCCCTGCCCGAGGCCGAGGCGCCGGTCAAGGCCGGCGACAGGCTCGGCCGGGTCGTCTACCTTTCGGGCGACGCCGTCGTCCGCCGCATAGACCTCGTAGCCGCCAGCGACGTTCCCGTCGGGAATCTCCTCGTCCGAGCTCGGGACTCCATCGAGCGCGCCTTCCGCCGCGCCTTCAAGAGACCGGCCTAGTCGGCGAAGGTTAGGAGCCCGCCTCGCTCCGCGACGAGGCCGTCGCGGACGAGGGCGTCCGCGGCCTCCCTGACCCGCTCGTAGGGCAGGCCCGACTCGGCGGCTATCTCGGCCAGGGCTCGCCCCATCGCGCGCCCTCCGCCCTCCTCGCCGGGCTCGGCCCTTCCTCCGTCGCCACTTCCTCCGTCGCCACGTCCTTCGTCGGATCTTCCTCCATCGTCGAGCGCCCGGAGCACCGCGCCGCGCGCCTGCCTCAGGGAGCCCTCGAAGCGCCCCTGCCTGGCGTAGGCGGCGGCCCGGCGAGAGGGGTTCGGTTCGCGTCGCTTGAGGTAGGCGCCGTAGTCCATGAGGGCGTAGTACCAGGTCCTCGGGTCGTCGCGGTCCAGCAGGGCCACGGCGACGGCCTCGAGCTCGCGGTCGGGCACCGCCTCCCGCCCGGGGAAGAAGTGGAAGATCAAGGCCGCCCGTATGTTGGTCTCGAGGAAGGCCGAGGGTATCCCGTAGGCGAAGGCCAGGACGGCGCGGGCGGTATAGCGGCCGATGCCCGGTAGGGCTAGGAGCTCCTTCTCCGTTCGCGGCGGCTGGCCACCGTGGAGTTCAGAACAGAGCCTTGCGGTCTCGCGCAGCCGGAGGGCCCGCGAGTTATACCCGAGGCCCTTCCAGGCCGAGTAGACGTCCGAGAGCGGCGCCGAGGCGAGCGCTGAGGCATCGGGGAAGAGCTCCATGAAGGCGAGGTACTTAGGCTCGACCCTGGCTACCTGGGTCTGCTGGAGCATGACCTCGGAGACGAGGACGCTCCAGGGATCGCGCGTAGAGCGCCAGGGCAGGACCCGACCCTCGCGGGCGTAGAGGTCGAGGACGGCCCGCCTGAAGTCGCGGGCCTCGTCGGTAGATAGTTCCAGGAGCCTAGCCGCTCATGGCCGCGACGAGGGCGTCGGCGGCGGTTCGGGCCCGATCGGCCAGGGCCCGCAGCGAGGCCACGCGGCGCTCGAGCTCCGCGCTGCGATCGAGGATGTCGGCGGTCGCCGCGGCTACGGCGTCCTGGCTGGACTCGAGTCCCCGCAGTTCCTTGGATACGCCCTCCGAGAGGCTGGACTGGCGATCCGCCTCCCCGGTCATCTTGACGGCCGACGACGCCAGGGCGCGGGACTCCGACGCAATGCCCTCGCCCGCCTCGCGCTGTCGCCCGGCCTCGGCTGCGGCCTCGGCGACCATGGCGCCCGTCCTGCCGGCGCCGTCCGCTATGACGGCCAAGGAGTCGCTGACCGCCATGCTCGAGGCGATTCCGTCGGAGACGGCGGCCCCGATGCCGGCGATGATGGGGCCGATGCGCGCGGAGCGCTCGGCGCTCGCCTGGG
>CAZNNA010000259.1:4967-5178 GCA_964573825.1 uncultured Treponemataceae bacterium | reverse complement strand
ACCAAGGAGCGGATCCGGCAGATCGAGAAGAACGCCCTGAAGCGCCTGTCCCAGTCGAACCGATCGGAAATCCTGGAGAGCTACGTCGCCTGAGGCGTCGCTGGGGCTCCGGAATTATATAGAACGGCCGCCGCGAGGCGGCCGTATTCTATCCGTCGGGCCGGCCCGCGGCGGACTTCAGGTTGACAACCTCCGCGGTTTTTCGTATCAT
>CAZNNA010000259.1:0-4957 GCA_964573825.1 uncultured Treponemataceae bacterium | reverse complement strand
CTGCGCGCATCGCGCGTCCCGAGGAGGCGGAAACGCCTCCCCTTCAGGGAGCGCGGTTTGAGCGGCCGTCCCGCCGGGACGGCTCAGCGCCGGGCGAGCGACCGTCGTATACCGGTATTACCCGAGCTTCCCAAGCTCGAGAAGTGGGTTCGACTCCCATCGGTCGCTCGAACGGCGCTGGGGCGCTCAATCCGCGTTCCCTCCCCAAACCGAGCTTCAGGCTCGGCTTTTTTTTAGGCGATGGGCACCAGGCGTCAGGATCCAGAATAGGTCCGCGGAAACCTCGGCGAGCGCAAGCTCGCTGCCGCGATGCCGGCTACGCCGGCATCGCGCCGATGTCTTCACGGAACCAGGCACCCTCGAAACGGATGCCCCGGACCGAGGCCAGGCCGTTCTCCCGGGCTTCCGCAGGGGTCGCCCCCAGCCCGACCGCGGTGAAGCAACGTCCGCCGCCCGTGACCAGGCGGCCGGAGGGGTCCCGTCGGGTGGATGCGTGGTAGAGGAGGCTCCGGCCGGGCAGGTCCCCGGGCAGGGCCTCCACGGGGATGCCCTTGGGATAGACGCCCGGGTAGCCCGGGGCGGCGGCCACGAAGCCGCAGGCCCAGGTCTCCGGGGCGGATGACGCGGCGGCCGCCGCCCCCCGATCGAGGCGGCCCGAGGCGGCGGACGCCAGGAGGGAGCCGAGATCGCCCTTCAGGACCGCCAGGAGGGACTGGGTCTCGGGGTCCCCGAAACGGACGTTGTACTCCAGGAGCTTGGGACCCTCGGCGGTGGCCATGATCCCCAGGAAGAGGACCCCCGGGTAGGTCAGGCCCTCCGCGGCAAGACCCCGGAACGTGGGCTCCACCACCTCGGCCTCGATCCGCGCGAGCAGGTCCGGGCCGGCGAAGGGCACGGGGCAGAGGGCCCCCATGCCTCCGGTGTTCGGGCCGAGGTTCCCGGGAAGGGGTTTCTTGTGGTCCGCGCAGGGGGGGAGGACTACGTATCGGTCCCCGTCGCAGACCGCGAAGACCGAGAGCTCCCGGCCCGTCAGGTACTCCTCCGCCAACAGCACGTCCCCGCCCAGGACCGAGCGCCCGAAGGCAAGGAGCTCCCCGGGGTCCGGGGACTCCAGGACCCCCTTGCCCGCGGCCAGGCCGCTCTTCTTGAGGACCCGCTTCCCGGAGGTACGTCCGATGTATTCCCGGAGTTCCGCCTCGGTGCGCAGGACCTCCGTGCGGGCCCGGGGCACCCCGTGGCGTTCCGCGAAGGCCCGGGCGAAGTCCTTGCTGGATTCCAGGCGGGCCGCCCCGGCGCCCGGGCCGAATACGGGATACCCCGCCTTGCGGAGCCGGTCCCCCAGGCCCGCGGCCAGGGCGCCGTCCCGGTAGGTCGCGTACGAGGGCGCCTCGACTATGGCCACCGGCGCGGCGCCGAGCTTGGCGGCGCCGAGCTTGGCGATGAGCCTGGACAGGGCGTACATGAGTTCGTCGGCGCCGTTACCGAAGACGAGGCAGTCTGGCCCGACGCCGAGCGCCTCGGACGCGTCGGCCCTGAGCGCGCGGTAGGCGGGGTCCGGATAGCGGACGGCGTACCGCCGGCCCTCGGCGAAGGCAGCGTCGAGCCAATCGGGCGGCCCGAGCGGGTTGAGGTTGGCGCTCGCGTCCACGAGGGCCGCTTCCGGCAGGCCCGAGGCCGCGCCCAGGGCCACGTAGTCGCCGCCGTGCCTCCCTCGGCCGTGGGTAGGCTCAGTCATGGGTCTCTCCCTTACGCCTGCGCCTGGAGACGGGCAGTACGTAGCTACCGTAGGATTCGTGGTTACCGTGTATGAAGTGCGTATCGTAGGCGTCCTCGAGGCGTTCGGGCGTTAGGATGTCGGCGGGGCGCCCGAAGGTCGAGGAACCGTCCTTGCCGACGAGGAGGGCCAGGTCGGCGAAGCGCCGGGCGGCGTTGACGTCGTGGACGCTGACGGCAACGGCCTTGCCCGCGCGGGCGAGCGAGGCCAGGGTCTCCATGAGCTCCATCTGGCGTCCCGGGTCGAGGTGGGCGGCCGGCTCGTCCAGGACGAGGAGGGGCGCGCCCTGGGCCAGGGCCCGGGCTATCATCACGCGCCTGGCCTCGCCGCCCGATAGCGACGAGAACGGCCTATCCGCGAAGGCGCCGGCGTCCATAGCCATGAGGGCCTCGTCGACCGCGAGCTCGTCGTCCGCCGAGTACGCCTGGAAGGGGCCGCGGAGGGCGTAGCGGCCCTGGTAGACGATGTCGCGCGCTCGGTAGGCCCAGGCCGCCTCGGCGAGCTGGGGCACCCAGGCCGCGACCAGGGCTCGCTCGCGCGGGCGCATGGCCGCGACGGGCCTCCCGTCCAGGAAGGCCTCGCCGCCCAGCGAGGGGATGAGCCCGAGGCAGGTCTTGAGTACCGTCGTCTTGCCGCAGCCGTTGGGGCCGAGCACCACGAGGAGGGAGCCTCCCGCCAGGGAGAAGCTCGCCGAGCCCACTACCGCTCGCGCGCCGTAGCCCGCGCGGAGGGCCTTCGCCTCCATGAGCGCGGGCGCCGGGGATAGCGATGGCGTCGAGGGGATCATCGGGCTCCCCCGAGCCCGCGCCTGGCTATCTTGTAGATGAAGAAAGGCGCTCCAATAAGGGCCGTCACGGCGCCCACCGGCAGCTCCACAGGCGCGAAGGCCGTGCGGGCCACCGTATCGGCGATCACGAGGAGTACCGCCCCCGTCATGGCCGAGGCCGGTATCAGGCGGATGTGCCTGGGGCCGACGAGCCGCCTGGCCAGGTGCGGCGAGACGAGGCCGACGAAGCCTATGGCGCCCGCCAGGGCGACGGCGGCCGAGACGGCCAGCGCGGCGAAGCCGCCGACGACGAGCCTAACCCGCCCGGGCCGCATCCCGAGGCTCGTGGCCTCCTCGTCGCCTACCGCCAGCAGGTCCAGGGGGCGCGCCGAGGCCATGCTCGCCGCGAAGCCGAGGGCCATGGCCGGCGCCGCGGCCGCCAGCTCGGGAAAGCCTCGCCCGGAGAAGCCGCCGAGGAGCCAGAACCAGGCCTGGTGCAGGTCCTTGTCCTTGAGCGCGAGCGTTATGGAGACGAGGGCCGAGAAGAGCGAGCCGAGGGCGGTGCCCGCGAGGAGGAGGACCGAGGCGTCCGACTTGACGCGGCTCGCGCCGGCGACGAGGTAGACGACGAGCGTGGCCGATAGGCCGCCGATGAAGGCCGCGAGGCCTATGCCCGAGAAGCCGAGGGCCCCGGCCCCCGAGCCGAAGGCTATGGCGCAGACGGCCCCGAAGGCCGCCCCTCCCGAGGATCCTATGACGTAAGGGTCTGCGAGGGGGTTGCTGAAGAGACCGTGGTAGACGGCGGGGGCCGCGGCCTGGGCGGCGCCTACGGCCGCGGCCAGGCAGGCCCGGGCGAAGCGTAGGCCGACGATCACGGCCGCGGGGCCCTCGGGGGCCCGGCCGGACAGGATAGCGATCGCCTCGAGAGGGGGAACGCTCACCGCGCCGAAGCCGAGGGCCGCCGCGACCGCCAGGGCCAGCGTCACGGCGAGGCCGGCGTAGGCCGCCGCCGCCCGGCCCCGTTCAGTCTTCCCCACTAGAACAGCTCGGGGTAGAGTATCGCCGCCATGGCCTCGAGCCCCTCCACGAAACGAGGGCCGGCTCGCGAGGCGACGTCGCCGTCGATGAGGGCGACGCGCCCGGCCTTGACCGCCTTGAGCGACGTCCAGCCGGAGCGCTTGGCCAGGCGCTCCATCGTCAGGGCCGCCCCATGGCTCTCGGCGGCCATGATCCAGTCGGGGTTCCGTGCGAGGAGGGCCTCGAAGCTCACGACCGGCCAATCCGCGCTCGCGTCGGCGAAACAGTTGCGGCCGCCCGCTGCCTCAATGATCTGGCCCGTGAAGGTCTTGGGCCCGGCGCTCATGAGGGGCTCGTCCCAGGTCTCCCAGAAGACGACCGGGCGCGAGCCCGCCGGAACGGAGGCCGTCTTGGCCTTGACCGCGGCTATCCTGGCCTTGATCGAGGCCGCGAGGGTGGTCGCCGTCGCCTCGTCGCCCGCGACGCGCCCCAGGAGCTCGATGGAGGCGTAGACGGACTCTACGCTCGTATTATCTATGGCCGCGAAGCGAAGCCCCGCTCGCTCGAACTGCGCCGCGAGCTGCGCGTGGGCCGATAGCCCTCCGACGACGAGGTCCGGCCTCAGGGAGACGATGGTCTCGACGCTTATGGTCTTGGCGGAGAAGCCGCCGATCCTCGCCCGGGAGGCGGCCTCGGCGGGGTAGTTGCAGTAGGTGGTCACGCCGACGACGGCGTCGCCCGCTCCGACGGCGAAGAGCGTCTCGGTGAGCTCGGGCGACAGCGAAACGACGCGCCGGGCCTTGCCCGGCAGGCTTATCGTTACTCCGCGAGCATCGACGAAGGAGAGGCTACCCTGGGCCGCGGCCAGGGTAGCGCCGAGCGCGAGCGACATGCATAGCGCCGTGAGCCGTTTCATCGTATCCTCCTCTAGCGCGCCGCGCCGAGTAGCGGCAGCGCCGTTGAGGAACGGTTCCTGATCTGGTGTTCGTTCGACGGCCGCCTGAGAGGCGGACTATCGCTGCACGCCTGTACCACGAAGCGTTCCACGAAATCGTTCGCGCGTCAGGGTATCCTGGCTCGCCCGGGGTGATACCCCAGGCACACAGTTACGGGCTAGCTCCGGTCTCTCACCGGATTCCCCCTCGACGTCGCTTGAGGCACAACTATAGGTAGGCTAGGCGTACGGGTCAAGTGCCCGGGGCGCGCTCCATTGCCTCTCCCCCTCGTGGAGCCTATAATCGAGCCCTATGGAAATCCTCTCTACCTCGGCCCATGACCTCGAGCGCGCGGCCGAGGCCCTCCGCGCGGGGCTACTCGTCGCCATTCCCACGGAGACGGTCTACGGCCTCGGGGCCGACGCCTGGAACCGCGTCGCGCTCGCGCGGGTCTTCGAGGCCAAG
>CAZNNA010000258.1:0-5181 GCA_964573825.1 uncultured Treponemataceae bacterium | reverse complement strand
GCCTACGATGCGGTCCCGCGTCTCGTCGGTCTGGTAGATCATGCGCTCGGTCGCCATGGCTTCCTCTGGTACAGGTGTACTATTACAGTTGTTTAGTATTAGCCATGGTTAGCACGCTGTCAACGTAATTCGGGATGCTCTCGCACCGGCGCCAGGCTCGAGCGGAGAGCCCCGCCCGGCGCGCCCTAGCGTGCTATACTGTCGCGAGGGGAACGGATACTAGCCATGCGGTACGAGACGGAAGAGCTACGTTCCATAGACTCACTCCTGCGCCAGGGGCGCTTCCTCGAGGCGCGCGCGGCAGCCGAGGCCTACGCCTCGGGGCGCCCGGCCGGCGAGGGCGGCCAGGCTCGCGGGCAGCTGGCCTTCGTGCTCGGCAAGGTCTACCGCAACCTGGGCGATTTCGGAGCGGCCGAGCGGGAGTACCTGTCGGCGGCCGAGGCCTTCGGGGCCGCGGGCGACGAGGAGTCGACGGCCGACGCGCTGAGCGGCGCCGCCCTGGCGCGCTGGCAACTCTGCGACTTCGTCAAGGCCACGAGGCTCCAGCTCGACGCTCTCCGCGTCTACGAGCGAATAGGCGATAGGCTGGGCCTAGCCAACGCGCACAACACCATCGGGCTTATCGCTTGGAAACGGGCGGACTACGCCGAGGCGATAGGGCGCTTCGAGGCTGCCCTGGCCATCTACGAGGAGCTCTCCCACGCCCAGGGCCTGGCGGCCACCGTCAACAACCTCGGCGGAGCCGTCCAGGACTCGGGCGACCTCGAGCGGAGCGCCGGCTACTACGCTGAGGCCGAGCGGCTCTACCGACGCGCGGGCGACGCCGCCGGGGCGGCCCTCGCGGCAGGCAACCTGGCCTGGACCCTGGCCAGCCTGGGCCGGGCAGGCGAGGCCGCGCCCTTCGCCGAACGCGCTATAGCCGGCTTTACGGAGGCGGGCGACCGCGCCGGCCTCTACCGGGCCCTGATGCAGCGGGCGGCCGTGCTCGCCGCCGGGGGCGAGCGGCGTAAGGCTGCCCTGGACCTCTACCGGGCCGCTAGCGGCGCGCGCGACCTAGGCTGCGGCGAGCTCGAGGCCACGGCCCTCCAGGACCTCGTCGAGGTTCTCGGCTCGCTCGGGCTCCATCGCAGGGTCGGGACCTGGTACCGGCGTATCCTGGCACTGGAGCGGGAGCTGCGCTCCGAGGCGGGGGAACGCGAGATCGCCAGGCTCAGGCTCGACCTGGAACTCGAAATCAGGGAGAGGGAGGAAGGGCGCCTCAAGGCCGCGCTCCGCGACCGCGACAGGCTCCTGGCCGCCCTCGTGCACGACGCCCGGGCCGCGGCGCTCGGGCTCCGGGACTCGCTCGCGGCCCTGGGCTTCGAGCTCCCGGCCCTCGATCCGCTCGAGGCCCGCAGGCGCCTAGGCAACGCGGAGGAACGGGCGAGCGGGCTCCTGGCCGGCCTGGACTCGTCCCTGGCCTGGGCCAGGACTCGCGACGGCTCGCTCGAGCCCGTCCTCGAGCCCCTGTCGGCGTCGCGGGCGATCAAGGCGTCGCTCGCAGCCTTCAGGGGGCCCCTGGCCGACCGGGATATGGACGTGAGGCTCGACTGCCCCGAACCGGGGCCCGCGATCCTGGCCGACGGCCGGCTGCTCGGGCTCGTACTCGCCAACGCCGTTTCCAACGCGCTCGAGCACGGCTCGGAGCGCCTGACGATTCGCGTCAGGGAGGAGGCGGGAAGCGTCGCCTTGGCGCTTAGCAACGCCGTACCCGAGCGCCGCGAAGCGCCCGAAGGCTCGGCGCCTGCCGGCGGCGCCTCGATACGCGGCCTAGGCCTATCGCTCTGCTCCGAGCTCTGCGCGCGCATGGGCGGCGAGTTCCGCTTCAGCTCCGAGGCCGGCCTCGCGGAGGCTCGCATCGTGCTACCGAGCGGAGAAGGGAGGCCATCATCGACCTCGTGACGGAACTACGGACCCTCCTCGACGGCCTGGACGACGCCCTCGCCGGGGCCGACGACCTCAGCCCCTCCGAGCGGACCCAGCTAGGCCTCTGCCGTAGCGCCATCGCCTTCGTCCTGGAAGGTCGCCGCGGGACCTCGGCCTCGGCGGCGCGGCTTCAAGGGCAGAGCGACGCGGGGCGGGGCAGGATAATCATAGTCGAGGACGACGAGCCCCTACGCCGCGCCCTGGTAGAGGAGCTGAGTCCCGGCCTCGCCTGCGAGGGCTACGCCGACGCGGAGTCCGCCCTGGCCGGCCTGGCCAGGGATCCGTCCGCCGCCGGCTTCCTCGTCGACTATAGGCTACCGGGCATGGACGGCCTCGACTTCCTCCGAGAGGCCTTCCGCCGCTTCCCGCTCGGCGGCGTTCCCGCCATCGTCATGACCTCGCTCGACGACCCTGCCCTCGAGGAACGGGCCTACGAGTCGGGAGGCGTCAACTTCGTCCGCAAGCCCTGCGAGCCGCGGGCCGTCAGGCTGCGCCTCGAGGCGGCCATCGCCAGCGCCCGGGAGGGCGAGGAGCGGGCCAGGCGCTGCCTCAGGGCCAGGGTCTCCCGCGCTCTCGAGGACGAGGGCGCGGCCCCCTCCCCAGTCGACGAATCGGCCGCCGCCCGCTACGGCCTGAGCCCGCGCGAGCTCGACGTGGCAAGGCTCCTCGCCGGCGGCCTCCAGGCCAAGGAGATAGCCGACGGCCTAGGCCTCTCGGTGCACACCGTCATGAACCACCTGCGCAACGGCTACGCCAAGTGCGGCGCCGGCAACCGCATCGAATTCCTCAGGAGGCTATCACTAAGGTAGCAGCTCGATACGCTCCGGCGACCTGAACCTATTGGCGTATCCGAAGAAGAAGAGCCTCAAGGCGGCCCGGGGCATATCGCGCCTAAGGAAATCGGTTAGCTCGGCGTTGCTCCCCATCCGCTGGATACCGTTACCCTTGTTCTCCTTGGCCTGCGCCACGAGCCGGCGCGCCAGGCCCGCATAGGTCCCGAGCGCGTCCGAGCCTCCGTCGAGGCCGGCCGCGATGGCGCTAGCGGCGAGGCGAGCGCTCAGGGCGGCGGAGTCCATGCCGACCCCCCGGCTCGTATCGACGAGGCCGGCGGCGTCCCCGATAGCCAGGACCCGGCCCTCGCCGAGCCACACCTTGTTCCCGGACGAGAACTCGAGGCTCGTCGAATAGCCTTCCTTCCAGGCCACCGCGCCGCCCAGCCCGTAGCTTGCCCGTACGTACTCGAGGAAGGCCTCGCAGTGCGCGGCGACGTCGCGATCGTAACCGCTCCCTACGACCCAGTACTCCGCGCCGCGAACGGTCTTGCTATAGACCCATGCGAACATCTGGTTGCACCAGCGCAGGTTCCAGAACTGGTAGAGGCATTGTCGATCGAGGGCCCCGTCGCCCTCTATGTAGTAGTTGATCGTGGCGCCTGTCGACGTCGCGACGAAGTCGGCCGGGCGCAGGCGCTTCCTGACCGCGGGCCGCAGGCCGCTGGCGTCTACCAGGTACTCCGCCTCGACGGAGAAGGGGCCGGAGCCTCCCTCGAGCGATACGACGACGCCCCTCTCGGTCGGGGAATGCCCGGTATACGCGCAGCGATCGAGGAACATCGCGCCCGCCTCCGCGGCGGCCTGGTTCAGGTAATCGTCGACGACGTCGCGCATGAAGTTGAGCATGCGATAGCGCGCGGCGCTGACCCTACCGTCGGGATAATGGATCTCCGTCCTTCGTATCTGGTTGGCGCAGAGGCGCTCGCGCGGAAGCCGCAACCCGATCAGGCGCTCGAAGTACGCGTGCTGTATCCCGCTGCAGGCCTTGGGCCGAGGCGTCTCGTACTTCTCCGCGATGAGCACCCGGGCGCCGCGCTCGGCGAGCAGTCGTCCGCAAACCGACCCCGCGATACCGCCGCCGATTATCACCGCGTCATATCGCTCCATGGCTTCCCCCGTCGAGCGCTAGCCTGAGCAGCGCCGTGAACGATCCGCGAGCCTCAGGCCCCCGGCCCGAACCTATGACCGATACCTGCAGCGCGTAGTACACGAGGCCGCCCATGAAGGAGCAGAGCGACTCGAAACCGGCCGGGCTATCGGGGAAGCCCCATTCGGCCTTGCCTCGATCGACGCAATCGAGGAACCAGCGATTGAAGCCGCCTTCGCAGGTCAGGTCGAATTCGGGCGGGAGGGGAACGTCCTCGAGAACGGCGTAGAGGACGAGGCGAAGGAGCGAGGCGTTGCCCTCCGCGGCGGCGAGGAACTCCTCCTCGAAAGATTCGAGCGCCCGGAAGAAGTCGTCGGCGCTGGCGGGCGGTTCCCGCCGCGCGCCCGAGCTCGCCATCCCGAGCGAGTCGACGATGGACGACAGCATCGCGGCCTTCGTAGGGAAGTGCCTGAAGAGCAGGGCTTCGCTCACGCCCGCCTCTCCGGCGATATCCTTGACGGTCGCTGCCTTAAACCCTTTAAGGGCGAAGGCCCTGCGGGCGGCCTCCATGATCAGTCCCCGCCTCTCGTCTGCCTTGAGCCTCGTCATCATAGTCACCTTGGTTTGTAAGTACTTACTTAGTATATATCACCATGGGAATAGCGCAAGGGAAAATCAACTTCATCGCGCGTTAGGAGCGCTAGCGCCAAGTTAAGCGAAGGCCCCGTTCCGAGCGGAAACGGGGCTCGACTGTACAATCGGGCTACTACGATACAAGCCTACGCATAGTCTGCCCTATCGCTGCTCCTCGGCCACCCTGTAGAGGGTTATCCGCCTGATAAGGTCGAGCGGCAGGGGCCTATCGAGCGGGAAGCGGATCGAGCCCTTGCCCCGGGCGTACGGGGCGAGCTCCTCGGCGAACGCCGTAACGCCGCTCGGGGTCGGGTACAGCCCCACGTGGCCCTTGAAGGCCGCGAAATGGATCAGGTTCCTCTTGAGCGTATAGGTAGGCATGCCGTAGGCCATGCGCTCCGCGGCGCCTGGCGCTGACGCCTTGATGACGGCCCGGACCTCCTCGAGTATGGCCCTAAGCTCCGGCGGGAACTGCAGGATATAATCGTCAACGGTTTTAGGCGCGTTCATGGGATAAATGTAGGCGTTAAGGATGGAGAGGTCAAATCGGCTCACGGCGCGAGAGCCTCGATCTCTCTCGCTCCGGACCGAGTCCTCGCGCTTATTTACAACGAGAACCCCGACCTTCCGGTCGGGGTTCCTGTTTTGCGGCGAAGAGGACTT
>CAZNNA010000257.1:0-5192 GCA_964573825.1 uncultured Treponemataceae bacterium | reverse complement strand
CACGCGATCGTACGGTACGGCTCGAGGCCTAGGCCTCGGCCGCACCGAGCGCGCGCGCCCGCTGGGCAGGTCCTGGCCGTCGAGGGGCGGCAAGGGCTAGCGGACCACGGCCGCGCTAGGCGGCTCGGGGCGTCCGCGGGCACGGTGGTCGGCGGGCGCCGATACTGTGCCCGCGGCGGGATGTCCGCGGGCGAACGGAGCCGCGAGAGCGGCGAGGAGGCCCCATGGATATTCCCGAGACCCTTTCCTACGACGACGTCCTGCTCTTGCCGGGCTATTCGGAGCTCCTGCCCAAGGACGCTTCCGTCCGCTCCCGGCTCGCCGGGGACCTCTACCTCAACCTGCCGGTACTGAGCGCCGCCATGGACACGGTCACGGAGGACCGCCTGGCCATCGCCCTGGCGCTCCAGGGCGGGGCGGGCGTCATACACCGCAACCTGAGCCCCGACGCCCAGGCCGAGCAGGTCGCCAACGTCAAGCGCTACCTCAACTGGATCATAGAGTCTCCCGTCACGGTGGAGGAGGACCGTACCATACGCGACGTACGCTCCATCATGGAGCGTCACCGGGTGACCGGCCTGCCCGTGCTCGGCGCCCAGGGGCGGCTCGTCGGCATCATCACCGCGCGCGACCTGCGCTTCCGCCGCGAGGACGACGCCCTCGTGCGGGACGCCATGACGCGCGACCCCGTGGTCGAGCGCGGCTCGCCCACGCCCAAGAGCGCCCGCGAGAAGTTCGACGAGCATCGCATCGAGAAGCTGCCCGTCGTGGACGCCGACGATAGGCTCCTCGGCCTCATCACCGTCAAGGACATGGAGAAGCACGAGCTCTACCCCGACGCCGCCACCGACGCCGTCGGCCGGCTCGTCGTGGGCGCGGCGGTATCGCCCCAGGACTTCGAGGTTCGCCTCCCGCTCCTCCTCAAGGCCAGGTGCGACTTCGTCGTGCTCGACACGGCCCACGGCGACACGCGCAACGTCGTCGAGGCCGTCGCCGCCATCAAGAAGCGCTTCGGCATACTGGTCGTCGGCGGCAACGTCGCCACGGCGGCGGGAACCAGGCGGCTCATCGAGGCGGGCTCCGACGCGGTCAAGGTGGGCATAGGCCCCGGCTCCATCTGCACCACGCGCATCGTCGCCGGCATAGGCGTACCGCAGTTCACCGCCGTGCTCGACTGCGCCGAGGAGGCGGACAAGGCCGGCATCCCGGTCATAGCGGACGGCGGCATAAAGTTCTCAGGCGACATCGTCAAGGCCATAGGAGCCGGCGCCTCCACGGTAATGATAGGTAACCTCTTCGCCGGCCTGCGCGAGGCCCCGGGCGCGGAGATCATCTACGACGGCAGGATCTACAAGGAGTACCGGGGCATGGGCTCGATGGGCGCCATCCGCTCGGGCTCGGGCGACCGCTACCAGATAGCCAAGGACGAGACGCCGGTGCCCGAGGGCATCGAGGGCCGCGTCCCCTACAAGGGCGAGCTCAGGGACTACCTTCACCAGCTCGTGGCCGGGCTCAAGAAGGGCATGGGCTACACGGGTTGCGGCGATATTGAGACCCTGAGACGCTATAAGAAGTTCGTAAGGATAACGGGCGCGGGACTCCGGGAGAGCCACGCGCACGACGTGTCCATAACGCAGGAAGCGCCGAACTACTCGAGGCAATAAGGAGCACGGCATGAACGTAACGGTCATAGGCGCCCAGTGGGGCGACGAGGGCAAGGGCAAGATCGTCGATTACCTGGCGACCGACGCCCAGATCATCGTCAGGTTCTCCGGCGGCGCCAACGCGGGCCACACCATCGTGCGGGGCGACGAGCAGTTCGCCCTGCACCTCGTGCCCTCGGGCGTGCTCTACCCCGATAAGCGCGTCATCCTGGGCACCGGCATGGTGATAGACCCCGAGGCCCTGTTCCAGGAGCTCGGCATGCTGGCCGAGCGCGGCATAGACTGGGAGGGACGCGTCTTCATATCCGACCGCGCCCACATCGTGCTGCCGCGCTACCGCGAGCTCGACAAGGCCATGGAGGCCGGCAGGCGGCGCCCCATAGGCACCACGGGCCGCGGCATCGGCGTGGCCTACTCGATGAAGGCCTCGCGCGACGGCGTCCGCCTGGCCGACCTCTACGACGACGATCGCCTAGCCAACCTGGAGCCCGCCGACGTCGAGTTCATCAAGGCCTGGCGCGACCGCCTGGCGCCGCTGTCGGTAGACCTGACCCATTTCCTGGCCGGCCACCGCAACACCTACGCCCTCTTCGAGGGCGCCCAGGGCGCGCTCCTCGACCTGGACTCCGGTACCTATCCCTACGTCTCGAGCGGCATGTCCGGCGCCGCCGGCGCCGCCGCCCAGGGCGGCATAGGCCCGCGCCGCATGGACAAGGTCCTCGGCGTCTTCAAGGCCTACACCACCCGCGTCGGCAACGGGCCCTTCCCGACCGAGTTCGACGGCCACAGCCAGTCGACGCTCTGCCAGTTCATACGCGACACCGGCCGCGAGTACGGCGTGACCACGGGGCGCCCCCGCCGCTGCGGCTACCTCGACCTCGTCGCCCTGCGCTACGCCTGCCTGGCCAACTCCATCGACTCGCTCGTCCTCACGCACCTGGACGTCTACGACACCCTGGAGACCTTCGAGGCCTGCGTCGCCTACAAGGTGCGCGGCCGCCTCGTCGAGCACTTCCCCGCCTCCGTCCGCGACCTCGAGGACGCGGAGCCGGTGCTGCGCAGCTTCCGCGGCTGGAAGCGCCCCCTCAAGGAGGTCCGCGAGTACGACGACCTGCCGCGCGAGGCGAAGGACTACGTCTCCTTCATAGAGGAGTACACCGAGACCTCCGTGGACATCGTCTCGGTCGGCTACGACCGGCGCGACACCATCGTAAGGAAGAGCCCGTGGACCAGGTACTGATACTCGACTACGGAAGCCAGTATACCCAGCTCGTCGCCCGCCGCGTGCGCGAGCTGGGCGTCTATACCGACATAGCGCCGGGCGACGCCCCCCTCGACGAGGCGCGCCTGGCGGGCGTCAAGGGCGTAGTCATGGCCGGCTCGCCCTTCAGCGTCTACGAGGAGGGCGCGCCCGTGCCCGACGGCCGGGTGTACCGCCTCGGCCTCCCGGTGCTCGGCGTCTGCTACGGCGCCCAGCGCATGACGCACGACCACGGAGGCCGGGTGGCCACCCTGGCCGACCGCGAGTACGGCCGGCGCCCCGTGACGGTTACTGGAACCGACCCGCTCCTCGCCGGCGTCTCCGGTACCTTCCAGAGCTGGATGAGCCACGGCGATTCCATCGAGACGCTGGCGCCCGGCTTCCGCGCCGTCGCGGTAACCGATAACGGCATACCCGCGGCCATAGTCCACGAGAGCCTCCCGCTCCGGGGCGTCCAGTTCCATCCCGAGGTGACGCACTGCGAGCGCGGCCTGGACATCCTGCGCAACTTCGTCTTCGGCATCTGCGGCTGCGAGCGCTCCTGGACCATGGAGCGTTACATCGACGAGGAACGGGAGGCCCTGCGCGCGCGGGTAGGGGACTCGCCCGTCCTCCTCCTCATCTCCGGCGGCGTAGACTCCACCGTCGCCGCGGCCCTGCTCCTCAAGACCCTCGACCCCGAGTCGCTGCATCTCCTCTATATCGACACGGGCCTCATGCGCCAGGACGAGAGCGAGGAGGTCATGGCCACCCTGCGCTCCCTGGGCGCCCGCCACGTGCATAGGGCCGACGCCGAGGCCGACTTCCTCTCGGCCCTGGCCGGCGTATCGGAGCCCGAGGAGAAGCGGCGCATCATAGGCGACATGTTCATAACGGTGCAGGAACGCGAGGTCGCCCGCCTCGGCCTGGGTAACGACTAGTACCTGGCCCAGGGCACGCTCTATACCGACCTCATAGAGTCGGGCAAGGGCGTCGGGAAGAAGGCCCACGTCATCAAGAGCCACCATAACGTGCGCTCGCCCCTCGTGGAGCGCAAGCGCGCCGAGGGACGCATCGTCGAGCCCCTCGACAAGCTCTATAAGGACGAGGTCCGCGCCCTGGGGCGGGTCCTCGGCGTCTCCGAGGCGGTCGTCTCGCGCCATCCCTTCCCGGGGCCGGGCCTCGGCGTCCGCGTGCTCGGCGAGGTGACCAAGGAGAAGTGCGACGTGCTCCGCGCGGCCGACGCCATCTATATTCGGGAACTGCGTTCGCGCGGCCTCTACGACGCCATCTGGCAGGCCTTCGCCGTGCTCCTCCCCGTACGCTCCGTGGGCGTGGCCGGCGACGTGCGCCGCTACGGCTGGACCGTGGCCCTCCGCGCCGTCTCATCCACCGACGGCATGACGGCCGACGTCTACGAGTTCCCCATGAAGGACCTCCTGGCCATATCGGCCATGATCACCAACCGGGTGCCCGCCGTAGGCCGCGTCGCCTACGACGTCTCGAGCAAGCCGCCCGCGACCATAGAGTGGGAATGAGGCAGTCCGGAGAGCTGCATCCCGAGTACGTGGCCCTCGGCCTCCTGGCCGAGGAGCCGCTTCACGGCTACGAGCTCTATCGCCGCTTCAAGGAGAGCCTGGGTTCCATCTGGCGCATCAGCGAGAGCCAGATGTACGCGACGCTCAAGCGCCTCGAGCAGCGCGGACTCGTGGTCGCCGGGCTCGGTGCGAGGTCGGAGGGCTCCGCCGCGTCCGGTACGGCGCCCGGCGGATCGGCGCCCGGCGGATCGGCGCCCCCCAAGACCCTAGCCCTGAGCGCGTCGGGCCGGGAGGCCTTCGAGTCCTGGCTCCTGGCCGCGAGCTCGCCCCATCCGCGCTGCCTTAGGCTCGAGTTCCTGGCGCGGCTCTACTTCGCGAGCCGCGCGCGCCCGGGACTCGCTACGGTACTGCTCGCGGGTCAGCGATCGGCCCTCGAGGCGACTATAGCCGAGAGGGAGGAGCGCGGGCCCGACGACGTCGATGGAGACCTCGGCCTGGCCGGACTGGCCTCGGCGTTCAGCCAAGGCCAGCTCAAGGCCGCCCTTCGATGGCTCGAGGACGAGGTCGCCCCCGCGCTACAAGCCCCGCCGGCCCTCCGGCCTGAGAGAGCCAGGACTATCGAGCGCCCCGTCTATGGCCGCGATGAGCCGGGCCTTATCGTCCGGTAGCCTGCCGCCCAGGGCCAGGTAGTTCGAGGCGTGGTTGCAGCGGAAGACCGTTCCGCTTAGCTCCAGCCCCTCGAGGAGGAGG
>CAZNNA010000256.1:0-5217 GCA_964573825.1 uncultured Treponemataceae bacterium | reverse complement strand
TGACGATGATCGGGTACGGATAGGCTCCCGGGCGGTTCCTGGACTGGCCGCGGTAGTCGTTCATCCAGGCGCCGCCGCGCTTGGTGGGCCTGGTAAAGTTATCGGCGATGAAGATACCGACCATGGCCCCGTCGGCGGCCGCGCGAACCTCGAAGAGGCGGGCGTCGGCATGGTAGAGCGGCACGCCCTCGATCTCCTTGAAGGCGATGCCGTAGAGCCTACCGGCCGCGTCGAACATGGCCTCTATCATGCGATCCAGCGAGAAGTACGGCTTGAGCTCGGTCTCGTCCAGGGCGTAGCGCTCCTTGCGGAGCCGCTCCGCGTAGTAGAGCCAGTCCCAGCCCATGACGGGTCCCGAGAGGCCGTCCTTGGCCGCGATCTCCTCGAGATCCTTCTGCTCCTCGAGGGCTCGGCGCCGCGCCGGTTCCCAGACGCTCATGAGTAGGGCGTCGACGGCTGCCGGGGTCTTGGCCATGCGATCGTCGAGCGCGTAGTCGGCGAAGGTGGCATAGCCCATGAGGCGAGCGAGCTCGGCCCGTAGGCTGACGATGCGCTCGGCCACGGGGCGGGTGTCGCGCTCGGCGCAGGACTCGCCGCGGGCCTTGAACGCCCGCCATAGCTTCTCGCGCAGGTCGCGCCGGCTCGAGCTGGCCAGGAAGGGCTCGACCATCGATGGCGACAGGTTGACGGCGTAGCCCGGCATGCCCTTGGCCTCGGCCAGGGCCTTGGCCGCATCGAGGAGGAAGCCGGGCAGCCCGGCGCGATCGGCCTCGGTAGGCAGGGGCATGACGAAGGACGCCTCGTCGCCGAGCACGTTCTGGCTGAAGGTCGTGTAGAGCGATGCCAGCTCCTCGGCTATGGCCGCGTAGCGCCTGCGCGCGTCGCCCGAGAGCAGGGCGCCCTCCCTGACGAAGTCGAGCCTTATTCGCTCGAGGAGGCGGCGCTGCTCCGCTCCGAGCCCCAGGGAATCTCGCCGGGCGTACAGCTCCTCGATACGGGCGAAGAGTCCCTCGTGGAGCGTCAGCCAGCTCTGGTGCGCCGCTACCTTGGGCATGACGTCTCGCTCGACGGCCTGCAGGGCGTCGCTCGTCTCGCTCGAGGCCAGGTTGAAGAAGACGCCAGCGACCCGGGCGAGCGACTGGCCCGCGCGGTCGAGCGCGGCCACGGTGTTTTCGAAGCTAGGAGACTCGGGGTTCGAGGCTATGGCCTCGACCTCGGCCTTGTGCTCCGCCATGGCGGCCTCGAAGGCCGGCGCGTAGTGCTCGGGGCGTATGGAATCGAAGGGGGGTAGCCCGTAGGGCGTGTCCCAGGCTGAAAGGAGTGGGTTGGTATTCATGGCGCCGATTATCGGCGCCTAATGAGCCACGCGTCAAGCGCGAGCCGAGCGCCTAGCGAGGCTTCACCGCCACCTTTCCGTCGAGGTAGCCCGTGCGCATCGTCCCGGCCTTGGTCGAGGAGCGCACGACTATCGTATAGTCGCCCGGCTCGAGCTCCTCGGGTACGCCGAACAGCACGCGCTTGGGCCTGACAGCCTCGTAGCGCTCCACCCTGGCGCCCGCGTCCGCTATTCCCTTGACGAAGAACACCCCCTGGGCCTCGTCCTCAGGGTCGAAGGAGAGGCACTCGCCCGTCAGCCTCGCGGAGGCGCCGGGGACGAGCGCGCGGTCGCGCCTTCCGCCCTCGGGGGCCAGGCCCGAAGGCTTGGGGAACTGCTGCCAGGACGTGTCGTCCCGGCTTACGGAGACTCGCTCGATCACCCGCGCCTCGAAGGAACGATCGGGCCGGAACCGCAGCCTGAAGCCGTGACCCGAGGATTCGTCGGCCGGGGTGAACGGGCTCGCCTCGCTATCGGCTACGCCCACGGCCGATATGAAGAACGCCCCGAGCGGCGTCTTTACGTAGTTGCCGTCGGCCGCCAGCTCGGCCACGGTCTTGGCGAGGAGCTCGAAGCCCGCCTCGATCTCCTCGCGCCCCAGGCCGGCATTGGCGCGAGCCATGACGTCCACGAGCTCGTCCACGTCCACGCTACCCGAGCAGCTCGCATGGAACCGGTACTCCTTGGTCCGGCCCGCCAAGGTGTTCTTCCTAGCTCCCACGATAAGCGCCATAGCGGCCTCCTTGCCTAGCCCCAATCCTCCAAAATCGTTTCTAGCTAGATTCTAGTCCAAGATACTCTGAGACGCAAGCCCGATGCGGCGTATGCAGCCTTCCTGAGTTAAAAACGGAAGCCACTGAGGCTTTCCCATGAACCCGGGGCGCCTTCGGAAGTTCCCCTCATATACGCGATAATAGGCCGCGAGGCGCAGAACTGCCATCCGCCCAAGAGCGTCGCCGTCGTCGAGCGCATCCTGGAAGCCTTGAGGCGTAAGGAGAAGGACAAGGCGGACGCTAACGGACCATCGCGTCCGCCATGGCTGCATCGCGCTGCTCCCCCCTATCCATGAGCGACTCCAGGC
Source organism: uncultured Treponemataceae bacterium (assembly GCA_964573825.1). Lineage (GTDB taxonomy): Bacteria > Spirochaetota > Spirochaetia > Treponematales > UBA12059 > SZUA-370. Next base: position 2,761 of record CAZNNA010000256.1, on the reverse strand, counting down.
GCCATCGACGTAGACAACGCTGTCGATATAGCTTGCGGGATATCGATAAGCAAGGTATTATGACACAAGTGTCTTATTAAGCACGATACGGACAACGCTACGCGAGGCGCCGAACGCCTAGCCCTAGGCGGCATCGGAAATCGAACCAGGAGAACGCGCATGGCAACGAGACCGCTCATCATGAAGCTGGCCTGCAAGATCAGCATCGAATCGCTGACCTTTACGGGCATTACCGAGAAGGACCCGGAGTACCGCATCCTCGACCCGGTCGTCACCGACGAGATGGCCGAGGTCGGCCTGGGCCTCAAGGTCAGGAAGTACCTCTCGACGGCCGACGTGGCTAAGAAGCTCGGTAAGCCCGAGGACTACTGCCAGGATCAGCTGTGGAAGCTGGCCGACGCGGGCGTGGTCAAGGTCTGTACGGGCAAGGACGGCAAGGACTCCTGGTTCCTACCGATCTGGGTACCGGGCATCATGGAATGCATGGTAGCCAACACGGCCAACGCAGAGCGCTTCCCGGTCCTCGGCGAGTGCTTCGAGGAGTACACCCGCAGGCGCACCAAGATCCTGGCCCCGAACATGCCTATCGGCAACGGCCTCATGCGCGTCATTCCCGTAGAGAAGGCCATCTCCGGCGAGACGGTCGCTCGCAGCTTCGAGGAGGTCTCCGCGTACGTGGAAAAGGCCACGCTGCTGGCCGTCTCCGACTGTACCTGCAGGCGCTCACGTCGCCTCATGGGCGAGGGCTGCGGCCACATCGAGACGGATATGTGCATCCAGCTCAACGACGGCGCAGAGTTCTTCATACGGACCGGCAAGGCTCGCCAGATAGACAAGAAGGAGGCCTACGAGATCCTCAAGCGAGCCGAGGACAACGGCCTCGTGCACCAGACCCCTAACCTCGACGGCCCCGGCGAGGCCCTGGCCATCTGCAACTGCTGCGGCTGCTCATGCTTCGCCCTTCGCGTCGGCGAATACTACAACGCCTACGACTTCAACCGTTCCAACTACGTCTCCGTCATCGACCCGGAGAAGTGCGTGGCCTGCGGCCAGTGCGTCGAGAACTGCCAGGTCAACGCGCTCAAGCTCGGACAGAAGCTCTGCTCGAGCAAGCCCGTCGTTACCGGCTTCAGGCACGACCACCCTAGCGACAACGTGTGGGGCAAGGACAAGTGGAATCCCGATTACCGCACCACGAGGGAGAACGTCGTCGAGACCGGTACGGCTCCCTGTAAGACCAACTGCCCGGCCCACATCGCCGTCCAGGGCTACGTCAAGCTCGCGGCCCAGGGCAAGTACGCCGAGGCGCTCGAGCTCATCAAGAAGGAGAACCCCTTCCCCGCCGTCTGCGGCCGCATCTGCAACCGCCGCTGCGAGGACGCCTGTACCCGCGGAGACCTCGACGCGCCGGTGGCCATCGACGAGATAAAGAAATTCATAGCGCAGAGGGATCTCGACGCAGCCACGCGCTACGTACCCCCGATGCTCAACACCGTGGGTAAGCCCTTCCAGAAGAAGGTAGCCGTCATAGGCGCCGGCCCCGCAGGCCTCTCCTGCGCCTTCTTCCTGGCCAAGCAGGGCTATCCGGTCACCGTGTTCGAGAAGGAGAAGCGCCTCGGCGGCATGCTAACGCTCGGCATCCCGGCCTTCCGCCTGGAGAAGGACGTGATAGACGCCGAGATCGACGTGCTCAAGGAGATGGGCGTCACCTTCAAGACCGGGGTCGAGGTCGGTAAGGACGTCACCCTCGACAAGCTGCGAGCCGAGGGCTTCAAGGCCTTCTACGTGGCGGTCGGCGCCCAGGGCGGCCGCTCCATCGGCGTACCCGGAGAGGACGCCCAGGGCGTCAGGACGGGCATAGACTTCCTCCGCTCCATCAACCTAGGCGAGGATGCCAAGCTTTCCGGTACGACCGTGGTCATAGGCGGCGGCAACGTCGCCATCGACGTGGCCAGGAGCGCCGCCCGCTCAGGCTCGTCGTCCGTCGCCATGTACTGCCTCGAGACTAGGGACATCATGCCCGCCTCCGAGGAGGAGATCGAGGAGGCCGAGGCCGAGGGCATTGCCATCAAGAACGCCTGGGGCCCCAAGGAGATCCTCGTCGAGGGCGGCAGGGTCAAGGGCGTCGTGTTCAAGAAGTGCGTCTCCGTCTTCGACGCCGAGCGCCGCTTTGCCCCTAAGTACGACGAGAAGGAAACGATAACGGTTCCCTGCGACAACGTGCTCCTCTCGGTCGGGCAGTCCATCCAGTGGGGCGAGCTCTTGAAGGACAGCAAGATCGAGCTAAACAGGAACAACACCGTCAAGGCGGACGGCTTCACCTACCAGACGGCCCAGCCCGACGTCTTCGCGGGCGGCGACGCCTTCACCGGTCCCAAGTTCGCCATAGACGCCATCGCCGCCGGCAAGGAAGCCGCGGTTTCCATTCATCGCTTCGTGCAGCCGGGCCAGAGCCTCGTACTCGGCCGCGACCGCAAGCTCTACAAGGAACTGGACAAGAAGGCCGCCGTCTTCGAGGGCTACGACAGGGCTCCCCGCCAGGCGCCGGCGGCGCCTGACGCCGCCAACGCGACCAAGACCTTCAGCGACCTGCGCGGTACCCTGACCGAGGAGCAGGTCAAGAAGGAGACGGAGCGTTGCCTAGGCTGCGGCGCCACCATAGTCGACGAGTACATGTGCGTCGGTTGCGGTATCTGTACCACCAAGTGCGCCTTCGACGCCGTCAAGCTCGTCAAGCGCACCGACGTCCACGGCGTCGTCT
>CAZNNA010000255.1:0-5242 GCA_964573825.1 uncultured Treponemataceae bacterium | reverse complement strand
GTCGTCGGCCTGGACGACACGATGCGCTCCAAGCCGGCGCCCGAGCCCTACCTGCTGGCCGCCCGGCTGGCCGGCGCCCGACCCGAGGCCTGCGTCTCGGTCGGCGATCGCTACGACGTCGACCTGGCGCCCGCCCTGTCCCTGGGCATGGGCGCGGTGCTCGTGAGCGGCGCGGAGGACGTCTACGCGCTGCCCGAGGCCCTGGGCCTCTAGCCCGGGTTCGTCTCCTAGCGAAGCTCCCTGAGCGAATGTGCTACGCCGTAGGCGTGGTCGCCTATCTTCTCGATATGCCGCACGATGTCTATGAACAGGAGCTCGGCCTTGACGTCGGCTCCGCGCTGCAGGCGCTTGCGGGCCTTCCTCTTGAGGCTGCTACGGAAGTCGTCGATGCTATTCTCCAATGCGCTCGCGGCCTCGAGCTGCTCCTCGGTGATGGGACCGTTGATGTTGTCCTTGACGAAGCCTAGGAAATTCTCGACGAGCAGGGTATAGGGCCCCAGGCTCGAGACCTCGTCCTTATCGAGTGATAGCTTCTTGGTCCCGGCCTTCTCGAGGAGCAGGATAAGGTTGAAGCAGCCGTCGGTGATGTCCTCGAGGTCTACGACCATGCGGAGGAGCGTACCGACGTCGCGCTGCCGCTCGGCGCTCATGTCGTGGCCGGCGCAGTCGAGGAGGAAGCGGGACAGGCCGTCGCGCATCTGGTCGGCGTACTCCTCCATCTCCTTGAAGCGCCGCACCTCCTCGGACAGGTCGGCCGGCCTGTCGGCGAGCAGCTCCCGCCAGCGGCCGAACATGGAGCCGCAGAGGCCGGCCATGTCGGATATCTCCTTCTGGGCCCTGAGCATGTTGAGCTCCGGGCTGCCCATGAGGGGCGCCGCGACGTACTCGAGCCGCGCGGGCAGGGTCTCTTCGCCGGGGCGGTCCTTGACGACGCGCGTCACGAGCGCGGCTATCTGCCTCGTGAACGGGGCGAAGAGGATCGCGTTCACGACGTTGAAGACCGTATGCATCATGGCTATGTGCTGGGCCACGGTCGAGGAGCCCGCGAGCAGGTTGACCAGGCCCAGGAAGGGCTTGAAGAGTACTATGGCCCAGAGCGAGCCCGCCACGTTGAAGAAGATGTGTATCCAGGCGGCTCGCCGGGCCGCCGTCCTGGCGCCTATGGAGGCCAGGAAGGCGTCGATCGTCGTGCCGATGTTACAGCCGAGCACCAGGCCGGCGGCCATCTCGAAGCCTATGACGTTATCCACGGCCAGGGTGATGACTATGGCCGTGGAGGCGCTCGAGGAGTGGACGAGCACGGTAAGGACCAGGCCCGTGAGCACGGCGATCAGGATGGACAGGATGCCGAGGTCTCCGAGTCCCTCGAGGAAGTACACGACCTCGGCGGAGGGCTTGGGAATGGAGTGGGACAGGAAGTCCAGGCCCAGGAAGAGGAGGCCGAAGCCCAGGGCCGCCTCGCCGTAGTCCCTCAGGCGCGAGCTGCGCTTGGGAGCGTTCATCAGGATGAAGCCGGCGCCTATCATGGGAAGGGCGAGCGCCGATATCTGGAACTTGAAGCCGACGAGGGAGACTATCCAGGCGGTGACGGTCGTGCCGATATTGGCGCCGAAGATGACGCCCGCGGCCTGCACGACGGACAGGAGGCCGGCGTTTACGAAGGATACGACCATGACCGTAGTGGCCGACGACGACTGCACGAGCGCGGTGACTATGACGCCCGTAAGCAAGGCCTTGGGCGTACTACCGGTCATCATGTTGAGCGTGCGCTTGAGCCCGTCGCCGGCGGCTCTCTGGACGCCCTCCGACAGGATCTTCATGCCGTAGAGGAAGAGCCCGAGCGAGCCCGCGAGCTCCACGACGATGATAGCGATATTCATGGGCAAGGACCTTTCCCGCGGCGCGCTGACCGAGGCGTAACGGTTTCCTGACGCGATCCTTATACCCTACATGGACATGGAAAGAAAACCCTTACGGGCCGACGAACCGAAGCCTTTTCGCTATACTCGGCCCATGCGATACAACCCGCCGCCTCGCGGCGCCTTAGCCTCCGGGCTCCTGCTTTTCCTCGCGGCCTGTCTCGGGCCCCCAGACGCCACGGCCCAGCCAGTCACCGCCCCTCGCCTCGAGGCCTTGGTCGGCGCGGAACGGGCCGCGAGGCTCCTGGCCGGCGATAGCCTCGTGGCCTCCTCGGGCGGCGGGGCCCTGTCGCTCGCGCCCCGCCACGAGGGCGCCCGCGCCGTGGGGGAGGCCGTGGCCGCCGAGTCGCCCGACGTCGTCGTCGAGGCGCTCTTCCTCTGGCGCCCCCGGCGAGGCGCCGCGACCGCGACGCCCCTCCCCGGGGCGCTGGCGGTCTATAACGCCCTGCGCGCAGTCGGCAGCCTGGAGGGCATAGAGTATTACTCGGCCAGCCGGGGCAGGATGCGAACCCTCTACGAGCGCTCGACGCTGGTGAGCGACGAGGCGGGCCTCGTCCCACTGCCCGACGAGGCGCTCGCCGCGCTTCCGGCTGGCGGCGAGGAGCTCTACGCCCGCCAGGCAGACACGACCTTCGGGGACAACGTCTACCGGCTATCCATGCGCGCCGGCGACGGATTCGTCTACCAGGCCTCGAGCAACGTCACGCCCATGTACCTGGGCTTCGTCAGGGTCGCCGCCCCCGGGGGCATGGGGCTCCGCGCCCTGGTCGTCGAGTCGGCTGAGGGCCTCGTCCTCTACGTCGCGTCGAGCGCCAAGGCCCTGCTCCTACCTGGCGTCCGCGGCGCCCTGGAGACGTCGTTCGGTAACAGGGCCAAGGCTGTCTTCGCCTGGTTCGGCGTCCGTATGGACGGCAGGATGCCCTAGAACCTGGCCGGCTCCAGGGGCTCGACATCGCTCGCCTCGTCGGCCCCGACGGGCAGGCCGACGGGGGGCTTCGCCGTCGCGTCCTGCGGGACCCCGGACAACGCCGCGGCGGGAGGCGGCAGGGGAGAGACCGGAGGCGCCTTGACGAAGGAGAAATTGCGCATGATGCGCACGAAGATGTCGGTCTTGCGCCTGCTCTCCATGAGCGTGGCGAGTATCTCCTTGTTGCGCGCCCCGCCGAGGCTGCGTATGTTGGTGACGAGGTCGGGGCTCGATTTCTTATAGTCGGCCAGCAGCTCGCCCAGGATGTCGGCGAGCATCTGGAAGAGGCCGGTCTCGTCCTCGCAGATCTCGCGGGCCTTGTAGTTGATCTCGTCCACGATCTTGGCCAGGAACGGCAGGATATCCTTGCCGTGGCGCATCTCCTCGACGTAGCGCCTGACGGCGCCCACGCTCACGCGGCCGTTGCCCTTGAGCCCGGCCTCGAAGGCCTCTATGCGGGCGGCCGTCTTATCGCACTGGTAGAGGATATTGGCCAGGCTGTTCTGGAAGCCCTTGTTATCGAAGTAGCCCTCGACCAGGAGCTTCTTGACGGTTTCCTTGATCTGCGTCTCGAAGACCCCGTGCACGAAGGTCTTGAGTATGCCGAGCGGCTTAACGTGCGTGAAGCCGTTGGGGCTCTCTCGGCGCAGGTAGGCGTCGGTCTCCTCGGAGTAGCCTTCGGCGGACAGGACCTCCAGGCCCCCGAAGAGGTCCTTGATGTCCTTCGATACGGCGTTCTCGTGGCGCTCCCGGAGGAGGCGCTCGCGGTCGCGCTCGTACTGCGTCACCAGTCGCTTGCGGTAGAGGTCGATATGGTCCACGCGCTCGCGGCGGATATCCGGCACGTAGGCCGGATCGCGCTTCGCCAGCCGGATGATCGCCAGGAGGTTGTCGCTCGACAGCCGGTACTGGAGCACCTTGTTGAGCGTCGAGAAGAGCTTCTCCATCTTGCCGGCCTGGCTCGCGGCGGTAGCCGGCGCGTGGCGCTCGAAGACCTTCATGACGCGGCGCCTCAACTCCTCCGAGAACGCGAAACCGAAGAGCAGGTAGTACGCGTCTATGAGCTCGGGCAGTATCTGCTCGCCGGCGCAGGGCTCGAAGTCGGGGCGGTACTTGGCGTCGTCGAGGCTGGCGCCGGGGTCGAAGAAGCCGAGCGTCCGCTCCCAGTCGTGCCGGCAGACCTCGATGAAGCGCTCGACCTCGTCGAGATCGGCGTTGAGGCCTCCGGAGGCCAGGGAGTCGAGGCTCTTCAGGAAGAACTGGAAGTCCCGACCTATCGCCTCCTCCTCGTCGCTATCCTTGACGGCGTTATCGAGCCTGGCCTTCATGCCGTCGTAGGCGAGGCTCTCCTTCTTCTCCAGGGCCTCGGGGGGCAGCTCCAGGTCGACGAGGAACTCGAAGTAGCGCCGGGAGACGCGCAGGTCGGGATGGGCCAGGGTACGGTCCGCCAGGTCCATCATGGGCTTCAGCGCCTGGCAGAAGAGATAGAGATCCTGGGCGAAGCCCGCGGTCACGGCGTTGCTCTTGAAGCGATAGTACGGCGGCTTGATATGGGCTATGGTCGAGTACACGCGCTTGAGCTCGCCCTTGGCGCCGCCGTCGAGGCCGAGTAGGGAGCGAAGGAAGTCGAGTAAGGCCCGGATTATGCTCATGCCGCCATTCTACGGTAGGTTGGTCGCCCCGGCAAGGCGGGATCGGCCTAAGGGCCTAGGCTTGGCGAATACGGGGCCCTAGGCCTGGCGCGCGGCCTCGCGCCACCGGGTCCCCGGCCTCTCGAGCAGCGACTGATGAGCGTAGATGGGCGCCGAGGTCGTGATGGCGAGGGCCAGGGCGTCGGAGGGACGGACGTCCCGGACCCACGACCTGAAGCCTCGGCCGTACTCTATGCGCGCGATGAAGCCGTCGTCCTCCGCGCCGCCCTGCCGGTACAGCTCGACGCGACGCAGGGAGACGCCCTGCTCCTCGAGCATGCTCGCCATGAGCTCGTGAGTCATGGGACGCGGAGTGGAGACGCCCTCGAGTCCCATGAGTATGGCGCCGGCCTCGGCGGGCCCTACGGCTACCGTGCAATCGCCGAGCCCGTCCTCGTCGCCGAGGATGACTATCGGCGCGTCCGTCCTCGACGGCATGGCCACGCCCTTGATGAATACGCGATGCATCTCTCCGCTCATAGAAGCTAGTATACTACGCGCGGCGGAAGGATTCACGGATGACTATGTTCCTTGACTCCGCGGCGAGCCCGCGGGTACACTTCCTTTCATATATGAGGCGCTCACCACTTTGCCTAGCCTTCTCGGGCCTGGAACTCGCTCGCTTCTTCGTTCTCGCCAACGCGACCGAGCGATTCGTCTCGGCG
>CAZNNA010000254.1:0-5262 GCA_964573825.1 uncultured Treponemataceae bacterium | reverse complement strand
TCGGCCATGGCGGCCGTCCGGCGCGTCACCGACAGCCGGCCGAAGAGGTAACCCTCGGCGACGATGCCTTCGTAGGCCGCCCTCCAGCCGAACACGTGTATCTCCGCGACGCGCGCCGCGTCGTCCCTCGTTGCCCTGCGTATCATGGTAGGGCGATGATAGCGGGCCGGGCCGGATCGAGGCAAGGTCGCCTAGTAGCGCCAGCCGAGGAGCGCGGCGACGACGTTGAGGACGATAGCGGCGCAGTAGGGCAGGGCGGCCACCGCGGCCTTGAGCCGCGTCGTCTTACGCGTGACCGCCAGGATGGCCCAGGCGAAGAACCACAGGTAGCCGACGACGAAGATGAGCGGTACGCCGATGGGCGTCCGCTCCCAGAGGCGGTAGTCCCAGACCAGGTGGCCGCCGGCGTTCAGGACGCACTCTATGGCCACGCAGACGATGGAGTAGCCGATGCCGAGGGCCCACTTCTCGTCTATCCCGAGTATCTTGCCGTCGCGGCTATCGGATAGGGCGTGGTACCAGATGATGCCCAGGATGGAGAACATGAACATGATCTCTATGTTCCAGCCGACCATGGTACGCAGGGCCGTAGGGCCGGGAGCCGTCCAGAGGGCGCTCCTGCCCGACAGTACCATGAACCATCCGTTCCAGGTCTCGTTGAAGAAGTCGGCCCCGAAGACCGCCGCGCCGGCTATGACGGCGTTCCAGTCGCCGCTCGAGCGCGCCTTCTTGATCTCGATCGTATAGACGTAGAAGACGACGGCCAGGATGGGAATCACGTACCATTGGAGCGTCGTCAGGTCTCTCAGCCCGGTCAGGGCCCTCGCGGTAGCCTCGGTCATGGTTTCCTCCGTTACGATAGGAATATTGCTAGCGGGCCAGGAGCCCCCTGAGCGCTATGTCGACGCCGGCCGCGTACTGGACGGCGGCCTCCGCGCCCTCACCGAGCGCGAAGGCCTTGATGAGGAAGGCTATGTATACCTGGTAGAGGAAGCGCGAGGCGGCTTCGGCGTCGATGTCCGGCCTGAAGGCGCCCGAGCGCATCCCTTCCTCGAGCGTATCCGTAAGGAGGCCTCGGGCGCGCTCGTTGACCGCGGCGAAGCGATCCGCTGCCGGGTCCAGGCTGTAGATGGACCGGTCCTGCGCGACGACCGCCCGCAGGTCCGGGTTCCCGTCGAGGTACTCGAACGAGGCGCGCGCCAGTATGCCGAGGCGCTCGGCGGCGCCGGGCGCCCGGGCCGCGTCCCTCTCTATGGCCGAGCACCATTCCGCGAGGGCCCACTCGACCGCCTCGCGATAGAGCGCCTCCTTGCCGTCGGCGTAGAAGTACAGCGCGCCCTTGGATAGCCCGAGCTCGCCGGCCACGTCCTCGAGCCGGGTCCGCCTATAGCCGTGGCGCGCGAATTGCCGTAGCGCCGCCGCTAGGACCTCGGGCCTGCGTTCGCGGTTCCTGGCGGCCGGGATTACCGTCGTCTCGTCCATATTGAATAATTGAATGAAAAGTTTAATAAGTCAACTGATTTCTGCGACTTCGCCGGACTCGCTTAACTGATCGTACCGACCCGTTTCCGAATGCAGGCGAACCTATGCAATAATCCATGGCGAGGATCGCCTTTACTCGTGACACGCCGCCCGGGGAGGGGCATGGTAAGCGATGGAAGACTACGGCAGGCTCCGGGCGAGGCTCGTCGCGTATATACGGAAAAAGTTCTCGAGCCGTCCCGCTATCGCCATCCACGCCGAGGACATCGTCGATGAGGCCTTCGCCGCCGTGCTAGCCGGGCGAGCCTTCGAGCAGGCCCAGCTCAACTTCGGATACCTCTCGGTCGCCGCGACGCGCGTCGCCTACCGGTACTGGCGGGCCCGCGACGCAGAGGCGGCCCGGTACTCGGGTTGCGTCGACGCGCTCGAATGCGTCACCGCTGACGAGTTCGTCGATGAGCTGTGCCGTACCGAGGACGCCGCCGCCGTACTCGATTCGCTCGATTGCCTACGGGACGTGGAGCGCATCGTCGTGGAGCAACGCTACTACGGCGACTATACCTTCGCGGAGATAGCCGCCCGTAACGGACTCAAGCTCAATACCGTGCTATCGCACCACCGGAGGGCCCTCGAGCGGCTCAGGCGGCGGCTCTCCGCCTATCTCTACTAACGCGAAGGCGCAAGGAGTAATCGCATGGAACGAACCGAACGTACCCTAGGGCTGGCCTCGATAGCGGACAGGCTCTGGGCGCTTTCCCTGGGGATCGCCACTGAAGGCGCGCGGAGCGGGGCGCGGGGCCTCGGCATCGTGGCCGACGAGGCTCGGCGCCTCCGCCTCGCTATCGGCGAGTTAGCCGGCGAGGGCGAAGCGCTCGGCTCGGGCGTACCGCCCGGCTCGGTCGATGGGCCGGACGCTCAAGGGGAGCCTAGCCCCGCCATAGAGGAGCTGCTCGAGCGGATGCGGCTCCTCTCCCTCAACGGCTCGATCGAGGCCCTGGCCCAGGCGGGCGAAGCCGCCTCGATCGTCGCCCTGCTCCTCGGCGAGCTCCACGGCCTGGCCGACGAAGTCGCCCTGCTCTACGGCCTTCCGCCCGCCGGCCTCGATATCCTACCCGAGCCGTCCGAGCCGTCCGAGACCTGCGACGCATACGTGCACCTGCTCTTCGCCCGGAGCGGGGGCGCGCCCTTCTGCGAGAACCTCGGGCGGATCAAGGAGATCGTTCGCTATGACGAGGGCTCTATAGCCTCCGGCGCCGTGACGGTGCGGGGTAGGGGCCTGCGGCTCGTCAGGCCTCGCCTCGACGCGGCGTTCGCGGACGGCGCCCGGGCCCGGGGCGGACGGCGCCAGGCCCTCGTCGTCCGGGCCGGCTGGGAAGGCGACTCCGAGTCGTACGCCGTACCCGTCGACGGGCTGCCGGTCAACGCGATCGCCAGGGTGAGGCTCTCGAAGGCCGCCCCCTACGCGGGAGGGGCCTTCGATCCGGGCAGCGTCCGCGAGGCCTGGAGCGCCCCGGAGGGCCAGCTCGTCTTCCTGGACTGGAAAGCGTTGGCGAGCCGGGGCTAGGGCCGAGGCGACCGTAGCCTATCGATTCGAGCCCCCGGCTCGAGAGCCCCGTAGTGCCGCCCGGGACGCGCCTCCCTATACTGCCTCCCGGCGCCTCGCCGAGGCGCAAGGAGGATATACGCATGAAACGCATTATCGGAACGGCCCTGGCCGTGACCCTGGCCCTCGCGGGCTGCGCGTCGGCGCCGCCGGAGGCTCCGGAGGAGATAGTGGAATTGGCCGCGCTGGTGAAGAACGGCGACCACGACATACCCGTGGCCATAACGCTACCCAAGGGACGGCGCCCCGTTCCCGCCGTGGTCATGCTCCACGGGACCGGCAGCAACAAGGACGAGGCCGGCAACGGCTACCTGATGCTCGCCCCCAAGCTGGCCGCCGCCGGGATCGCCGCCGTGCGCGTCGACTTCCCCGGGAGCGGCGATAGCGCCGCTAGCTACGAGCTATACTCGAATACCGTGGCCGTTAGCGACGCGGAGGCCGTAGCCGCCTACGCGGCCGGGCTCGACGGGATAGACGGTAAGCGCATCGGCATCATGGGCTGGAGCCAGGGCGGCACGGACGCGCTCCTGGCCGCCGGCTCGAGCGACACCTTCAAGAGCGTCCTGACCTGGGCCGGCGCCTTGGTCATAGGCGACATGGCCGACGCGGCCATGCGGGCCGAGGCCGCCGAGAAGGGTTACACCTGGATGCGCTTCGAGTGGCGCGAGCCCCTGAAGCTCGGCAAGAAGTGGATAGACGAGGCCGATAGCATGGACGTGCTGTCCTTCGCCGCCAAGGCGCGGGCGCCGATATGCTCGATCCACGGCACGCTCGACGACACCGTACCCTTCTCCGACAGCGAGAAGGTACAGTCCGTCGCCAAGAACCGGAAGAGCCGCCTCGTGGCCATCGAGGGCGCCGACCATACCTTCAACGTCTTCTCGGGCGACCTGTCCAAGTACGAGGAGCTGGCCGCGGCGACCGTGGCCTGGTTCGAGGAGACGCTGTAGCGATCAAGCGCCGACCGGCCGCACGGCGGCCAGCCGGCGCGCTTCCGCCGCGGCGGAACCGGCTACCCAGTACGCCGACCGTCCGCGGGGCTTCAGGCAAGCTGTTGCTTGCCTTAACGTTCTAGCTTCCGGTAAACGTATCTATGCGGCCTCGTCTGGCCTGCGGCCAGCCGGCGCGGTTCCGCCGCGGCGGAACCGGCTACTCAGCAAACGCGGACAGGCCGCACGGATCTACTAGAGATCCGTTGCCTGTATTATCGCTCCAATTTCCTGTACACGTACCGGTGCGGCCTGTCCGCGTCGCCGCCGAGCTTCTCGTGGCGGTACTCCTCGTACTCGGACCAGTTACCGTCGAACCAGACCACCTCGCCGTCCTCGAAGGCCAGGAGGTGGGTACAGACGCGGTCAAGGAACCAGCGGTCGTGGCTCACGACGAGGGCCGAGCCCGCGAAGCCGTCGAGGGCCTCCTCCAGGGCGCGCAGGGTGTTGACGTCCAGGTCGTTCGTCGGCTCGTCGAGGAGGATGACGTTGGCGCCGTCCTTGAGCATCATGGCAAGGTTGAGCCGGTTGCGCTCGCCGCCCGATAGGACGCCGACCTTCTTCTGCTGGTCGCCGCCGGAGAAGTTGAACCAGGAGCAGTAGGCCCTGGAGTTCACCTCCTTGACGCCGCCCAGCTTGATGAGGTCGAGGCCGCCCGAGAGCTGCTCCCATACGGTCCTGTCGGGATCGAGGCCCGCGCGCATCTGGTCGGCGTAGGCCAGCTTGACCGTGTCGCCCAGGCGCAGCGAGCCGCCGTCGATGCCCTCGAGGCCGGCTATGAGCTTGAAGAGCGTCGTCTTGCCGGCGCCGTTGGGGCCGACGATGCCGACGACCGCTCCCGGCGGCACGGTGAAGTCCAGGCCGTCGAAGAGGAGCTTGTCGCCGAAGGCCTTCCTGAGGCCCTTGGCCTCGATGACCACGGAGCCGAGCCGGGGGCCGGGGGTGATGACGAGCTTCGTCTCTCGCACCTTCTCCCGCTCTCCGTCGGCCAGGAGCTTCTCGTACTGGGAGATGCGGGCCTTGCTCTTGGCGTGCCTTCCCTTGGGGCTCATGCGCACCCACTCGAGTTCGCGCTCCAGGGTCTTGGCGCGCTCGGAGCTGCCCTTCTCCTCGAGCTCGAGCTGCTTGGCCTTCTGGTCGAGCCAGCCCGAGTAGTTGCCCTTCCAGGGGATACCCTCGCCGCGGTCC
>CAZNNA010000253.1:0-5266 GCA_964573825.1 uncultured Treponemataceae bacterium | reverse complement strand
GGCGTAGCCGCGGCCTCCCCGCCTGAGGGGGAGGAGCCCGCCTAAGGCCAGGAGTACGCTCGCGGGCTCCAGCGGCTGGAGGGTCCAGGCCGACTGGGCCGCCTGGAGCCCGATGAGGGCTATCCCGAGGCCGATGCCGCGGGCGATACCGCGAATGGCGGGCGATAGGCGTCTTTCGGGCCTAGGCAGCCCGAGGCGAGCCCACAGTGCGCTGGCCGCCTCCGCCGCGACCGTCAGGGCCAGGTAGAGGGCGGCGAGCGGCAGGGCCCCGAGGAGGCTGGCGTAGACCGCCGCCATGATGACGAGTCCGGAATCGCCCGATACGGCCGCCTCCCGCGCCAGGGCGAGGGTCGAGAACCAGGCGCCCCTGCCCGCGAAGGGCCAGGCTAGCCATAGGGCGGCGCAGGCGAGCGCGCTGGCTATCGAGCGGCGCGAGTACGGCGCCTTGGCGGAACGCACGTTCGGCTACCTGAACGCCGAGGCGAGCGGCTGGGCCGCGTCGGCTATGCGGCCGACTACCGAGACGCGGTCGGCGGGCATGGCGGGGAGCCAGTCGGGGGACCTGCCCGGCTCGCTCGGATTGGCGACTATGACGTAGTCGGCGCGGGCGCAGACCAGCCGCGCGATGTCCCGGTCCATGCGCCCGCGCCTCTCCGACAGGGCGACGCCTATGACAGGGATACCGCGCGCCTCGGCCGCGTCGAGCAGCCTGCGGATGCGCTCGAGCTCGCGCTCGGCGTCGTAGTCCCTCATGGCCAGCCCGAGCTCGCTGAGGCCCAGCGCCAGCGCGAGGGCTCCCGCTCCCTCGAGGTCCCCCTCCTCCGCGGCCGGCGCGAAGCGGGCGTCCAGGCGCAGCGATAGCGCCAGGTCGTGCAGGATATAGGCGTCGCCGCCCTGTCCCGCCGAACCGACCACGAGGGGCTCGGTCGCGAAGGGCCGGGCCGCGACGGCGGGCGGCGGCGCCTCGAGCGGTCGCGGCGATACTAGGCTCGCCGCGGAGAAGGCGATTACGGCGCCGGCCAGGGCGAGGCCGGCTCGCTTGAGCGCGTCCAGTCTCCTCATCGATCCAGCTTCCGCGATAGGCTCACGCCGTTGAGCACCGCGTAGCCGGCGCTGTTAGGCCTGTAGCCCGAGACGAGGTCGGATACGTAGACCGTCGTCCTGGCATGCGATAGGGGCAGGGCGGGGAGCTCGGCCTCGAGTAGGGTTTGGGCCTCTCGGTACAGGCTCTCCCGGAGGCGGCGATCGTCGGTGCGCCTAGCCGAGCGCAGTATGTCGTCGAGCCTGGGGCTGCGCCAGAAGGAGAAGCCCGAGGAGACGCAGGCCTCGGCGTCCTCTGGGGTGAAGATGGTGAACAGGTAATTATCCGGGTCGGGAATGTCGCCGTTCCAGCCGGCTAGCCGCAGGTCGTAGTCTCCGCTCCGCGATCGCTCCGACATGTCGCGCCAGGGAACGAGCTCCAGGCGGACGGGAACGCCGGCGGCCCGGAGCGACGCGACTATGAACTCGGCCACGGCCACGGGGCGAGGGAAATAGGCCCTGGGCGTTTCGGTAGCCAGGAGGACGAGCTCTCGCGAGCCTTCCGGGAAGACGGCAGCGGAGAGGCCCCGCGCCAGCTCGGGGTCGTGCTCGTAGCCCTTCAGGCCCTCGTGATGGCCCCACACGACAGGCGGTACGAACGACTGGGCTACCCGGGCCCCCTTGCCGAAGCAGGCGGCCACCATGGCCGGCTTGTCTATGGCATGGGCCGCGGCCAATCGCGCGAGCCTATCGTCGAAGGGCGCCCGGGTCGTATTGAAGATCAGGTAGCCGATATTGAAGAGCGAGCGGCCGACCGATGCGTACGGCACCCCGCCCTCCGCCGGGGCTATGTCAGGCGCCGGATCCAGTATGTGCGCCTCGCCCCGGGCGAGGAGGCGTAGCCTATCCTCCGGCGAGACTACCGACCTGAAGGTCAGGCGTTGGACGCCGGCCCGCTCGCCCCAGTAATCGGCGTTGCGCCGTAGCGATATGGTCCCGTCTTCGGACCAGGACTCGAAGCGGAAGGGGCCCGAGCCTATGGGATAGCGGGTCAGGCCCTGGTCGTAGTATCGGACCGCCCGGGGACTGGCTATGCCGAAGGCCGGTAGGGACAGTATCTCCAGGAAAGGCGCGAAGGGCTCGGCGAGCACGATCTCGACCACCCGGGACGAGAGCGCGGACACGGACTCCACCATGCCGGGGAAGCCCCCGAAGCAGAGGTTCCAGTACTGGAACTGGCCTCGGTGGAAGGGGTGGTCGAGGTCCATCCATCGCCTGAAGTTGAAGACGACGGCCTCGGCGTCGAGGGGCTCCCCGTCGTGGAAGCGCACCCCGCGGCGCAGGGTCAGGCGCCATCGCCGCCCGTCGTCGCTCCTGGTCCAGGACTCGGCCAGGGAAGGCTCCGGCTCGGTACGCGATCCTATGCGGAAGAGCGTGTCGTAGACGTTGACCGTGACGCGGAAGGACTCCGCGTCGGTGACCGTCGCCGGGTCCAGTCCCAGGGAGTCGCTCGGCCGCGCTACGACCAGCGTCCCCGCGGGGCGGCTCCGGGCGAGGAGGGAGGCGAGCGGCTCGGACGACACCGTGGAGCGCCAGGCGGCGAAGGCTACGAGGCCGACCGCCGCTCCCGACGCCAGCCAGCGAATGGCCTTCATCGAAACTCCGTGGATACAGGGATGTCGGGCCCAGGCTAGCACGCCCGAGGCTTCTTGGGAAGGCGGGCGCGCGGCTCGTCCAGCCCCGAATCGCGCTATTAGCGCCCCTAATGCGCGATAGCTACAATTAATTGTACAAAGGTCCCGAACGGGCGTATCGTCTAGGTTGCTGAGGAGCGTTCATGGAAAAGCTACTGCTAGGTATCCGTCCCCTTACCCTGGGAGACGTGGCGGCCGTCGCCAGGCGCGGCGTAACCGTCGGCTTGTCGCCCGAGGCCGTCGCGCGCATGAACGCGTCCCGGGACGTGGTGGACCGTTGCGTGGCCGAGGGCCTCGTACGCTACGGCATCACCACGGGCTTCGGCAAGTTCTGCGACACGGTCATATCGCGGGAGGAGAACGACCTCCTGCAGCACAACCTTATCGTGAGCCATGCCTGCGGCGTGGGCGAGCCCCTGCCGGAGGAGACCGTCAGGGCCATGATGCTCCTCAGGGTCAACGCCCTGGCCGTGGGTAACTCGGGCATACGCGTCTCCACGGCCGAGGCGCTCCTAGGCATGCTCAACGCGGGCGTCGTGCCCGTGGTACCGGAGAAGGGCTCGCTCGGCTCCTCCGGCGACCTGGCGCCGCTGTCCCACATGGCGTTGGTGCTCATAGGCAAGGGCGAGGCCTTCTACGAGGGCCGCCGCGTGCCGGGCGCCGAGGCGCTCGCGTCAGCCGGGCTCGCCCCGGTCACCCTGGCCGCCAAGGAGGGGCTCGCCCTCATCAACGGTACGCAGTGCATGACGGCGGTCGGCGCCCTGGCCTGCGTCGACGCCCTGGACCTGGCGGCCCTAGCCGAGGCGATAGCGTCGCTGTCGCTCCAGGGCCTCCGCGGCATCGTCGACGCCTTCGATCCCCGGGTGCACGCGCTCCGCGGCCAGCCCGGGCAGATCGATAGCGCGGCCGCCCTGCGCGGTCTCCTCGCGGGCTCGACCCTGGCCACGACCCAGGGCGAGCTGCGGGTCCAGGACGCCTACGCCCTGCGCTGCGTTCCCCAGGTGCACGGCGCCAGCCGCGACGCCATAGCCTACGCCGCGGAGGTCGTGGCTCGCGAGCTCGGCGCCGTGACCGATAACCCCATCATCTTTCCCGAGGACGAGGCCATCCTGTCGGGCGGTAACTTCCACGGCCAGCCGGTGGCCCTGGCCATGGATTTCCTGGGTATAGCCCTGGCCGAGCTGGCCAACATATCCGAGCGCCGCCTCGAGCGCCTCGTCAACCCGGCCCTGTCCAACGGCCTGCCCGCCTTCCTCTGCGTGGACGGCGGCCTCAACTCGGGCTTCATGATAGCCCAGTACGTCGCCGCGGCCCTCGTATCGGAGAACAAGGTGCTCGCCCACCCGGCCAGCGTCGACTCCATACCCTCGAGCGCCAACCAGGAGGACCACGTCTCCATGGGCACCATAGCCGCACGCAAGGCGCGCTCCATCCTGGAGAACGCCCGCTCGGCCCTGGCCATCGAGTACCTGGCAGCCTGCCAGGCGGTGGACCTGCGGGGCAGGGAAGCCGCCCGGCTCGGGCCCGGGGCCCTCTCGGTTCCCACGCGCGCCGCCTACGACGCGCTCCGCGCCGGGATACCGACGCTCGGGCCCGACCGGGTCATGTATACGGACATCGACGCCGCCCGCGAGCTCGTTCGCGACGGTACCGCGCTCCGCGCCGTCGAGGCGGCCCTCGGGGACGCTCGCATCCGAATAGGAGGAAGCCATGGATACTAGGAATAGCCAAGGCGGGCTTAGGTTGGAATTCGACGAGCTGCCGCCCGATCCCGTCTTAAAGCCCGGCATACGTCGCGCTCCCCGGCGCGAGGCCGGCCTGTCCAAGGCCCAGCAGGCGCTGGCCCTCAAGAACGCGCTCCGCTACATACCCGAGCGCTGGCACGAGGCCCTCGCCCCCGAGTTCGCCGAGGAACTCCGTACCCGCGGCCGCATCTACGGCTACCGCTTCAGGCCCGAGGGCGCCCTGCGCGGTAGGCCTATAGGCGAGTACAAGGGCAAGACCGTCGAGGGGCGCGCCTTCCAGGTGATGATAGACAATAACCTCGACTTCGACGTGGCCCTCTATCCCTACGAGCTCGTGACCTACGGCGAGACGGGGCAGGTCTGCCAGAACTGGATGCAGTACCGCCTCATCAAGAAGTACCTGGAGCTGCTCGACGACTCCTCGACCCTCGTCATCGAGAGCGGACACCCGCTCGGGCTCTTCAAGAGCCACTCCCTGGCGCCGCGCGTCGTCATAACGAACGGCCTCATGATAGGCATGTTCGACAACCAGCGCGACTTCGCCCAGGCCGCCGCCATGGGCGTGGCCAACTACGGCCAGATGACCGCGGGCGGCTGGATGTACATCGGGCCCCAGGGCATAGTCCACGGTACCTATAACACCCTCCTCAACGCCGGCCGCCTGCGGCTCGGCGTGCCCCACGACGGGGACCTGTCCGGGCGGCTCTTCGTGTCGAGCGGCCTCGGGGGCATGTCCGGCGCCCAGGGCAAGGCCGCCGTCATAGCGGGCGCCGCCTCCGTCATAGCCGAGGTCGACGAGAGCCGCGT
>CAZNNA010000252.1:0-5352 GCA_964573825.1 uncultured Treponemataceae bacterium | reverse complement strand
CTGAGACCAGGTCCACCCGCGCCCGCTCGAGGAAGGCCTCCCGCTCGGTCTTCTTGGCCGCGACGAGCAGCTTGATCTGGTCGAAGGCCTCCCGGTTGATCTCCTTGAGCGCCAGGTCCTCGAACTCGTCCTTCATCCAGCTGATACCGAGCCGGTCGGCCAGCGGGGCGAACACGTCCAGGCACTCCGCGGCTATGCGCTTGCGATCGTTCTCCGGTAGCCACTTGAGCGTCCGCATGTTGTCGAGCTTATCGGCCAGCTTGACGATGATGACCCTGATGTCGCGCGTCATGGCGAAGAGCATCTTGCGGATGGCCTCGGCGGCCTGGATGGTCTTGTTCTTGGCCTTGAGGGCCGACATGCGCGCTAGCTCCTCCACGAGGAGCCCTACCCGCTCCCCGGAGCGCTCGCGAGCCATCGCGGCCGTCGCCAGGCCGTCCTCGACGGCCTGGTGCAGGAGTCCAGCTATGACGCTATCCGCGTCCATGCCCATGGACGCGAGGATGGCCGCGACGCGCTCCGGATGCGTCACCGTAGGCTCGCCTGAGGCCCTGAAGCTACCGGCGTGGAGCTCGGTGGCCCAGGCGAGCGCGGTCCGTATCCGCTCGCTATCCTCGGGAGAGAACCTCGCTAGCTCGTCCGCCAGGCATTCCTCTCGCTTCATGGTCGCCTCCCAGTCGCGACGCGATCGAGCCCCGCCAGGTCGCGATGCACCTGGACATCGATAAAGCCCTCGGCCTCGAGCAGGGCCCGAATCGCGTCGCCCTGCTCCTCCCCCATCTCGAGCAGGAGCCAGGCGCCCCCTCGGAGGAGCGCGAAGGCCTGCCGCGCTATCGCCGGATACGGGTCGAGCCCGAGCCTGCCCCCGTCGAGCGCCAGGCGCGGCTCGGGATTGCCCTCGGCCTTGAGGCCGTCTACGAAACCCGTAGAGACGTACGGAGGATTGGCGGTGACGATATCGAGGGGAGGTTCGGCGGCTGACAGCACGTCGCCGCGGTCGATGGAGACGGTCCTACCCGGGCCGAGGAGGGCCTTCGCGTTCGCCTCGCAGACGGCCAGCGCGTCCGCCGACAGGTCGGAGAGCCCGACGATCGCGTCGGGTCGCTCCAACGCTAAGGAGAGCCCCACGCAGCCCGAGCCGCAGAACGCGTCGTGGCAGCGCGGAGAGGCTGTACCCGACGGCGGCAGGCGCTCGAGGGCCAGCTCGACGAGGAGCTCCGTCTCGGGCCGGGGCACGAGCACGCGGGCGTCGACGAGGAAGGGACGGCCGTAGAATTCCTTGCCGCCGACGATATAGGCCACCGGCTCTCCGGCGAGGCGACGCGACAGGTAGGCCCGGTAGGATTCGAGCGCGCCGGGAGGCAGCTCGTCCGGCATGGAGGCCAGGAGCCTCGTGCGCGATAGCCCCGAGGCATGGCCGAGGAGCAGGGCGGCGTCCAGGAAAGGCGTTCCCGAGCGAGCGCCCTCGAGGGCCCCGGAGCCTTCCGCCAGCGCCGCCCGCACGTTCATGCGAGCGGCCCCGCCGCCGGGCTCATCGGGCCTCCTCCTTCATCGCGTCCTCGCGGGCGCGGAGGGCCAGGCCCTGCACGATCTCGTCCATGTCGCCTTGCATGAACAGGTCGAGCTTATAGAGCGTCACGTCGATGCGATGGTCGGTGACGCGGTTCTGCGGGAAGTTATAGGTCCTGATGCGTTCCGAACGATCGCCGGAGCCTATCTGGTCGCGGCGCTCGGCGGCGCGCTCGGCGGCCTTCTTCTCCTCTTCCATCTCGTAGATGCGGGCGCGGAGGATGCGCATGGCCTTGGCCTTGTTCTTGATCTGGCTCTTCTCGTCCTGGCAATGCACCACGATGCCCGTGGGTATGTGCGTCAGGCGTACCGCCGAGTCCGTGGTATTGACGCACTGGCCGCCCGGGCCGCCGGCGCGCATCACGTCGACGCGGAGATCCTCCGACCGTATGTCGACCTCGGTCTCCTCGGCCTCGGGCAGGACGGCGACGGTCACGGCGCTCGTATGGATGCGGCCCGAGCCCTCGGTCGAGGGTACGCGCTGCACGCGGTGGACGCCGGATTCCCAGCGCAGCTTACCGAAGGCCTGGTCGCCCGATATGGCGAAGATGATCTCCTTGAAGCCGCCGAGGCCGGTCTCCGAGCTCGACATGACCTCGACGCTCCAGCGCTTGCCGTCGGCGAAGCGGGTGTACATCCTGAAAAGGTCAGCGGCGAAGAGGGCGGCCTCGTCGCCGCCGGTGCCCGCCCGTATCTCGACTATGGTGTTCTTGTCGTCCAGCGGGTCGCGGGGCACGAGGAGCTCGGTCACGCGGCGCTCGGCCGCCTCGAGCCTCTCCTCCAGGCCACGGAGCTCCTCGCGGGCGAGCTCCCTGAGCTCGGGATCGGACTCCTCCCGGGCCATGGCCTTGGCGCCCGCTATCTCGGTCCCGATGCGCTGCCACTCGCCATGGGCCTCCATGATCTCGGAGAGGCGGGCGCGCTCGCGCATGGTGTCCTTGAGGCGCTTGGGATCCCGCGTCAGCCCCGGGTCGGACACGAGGTCCTCGAGCTCCCGGAGGCGCGCGGCGACGTACTCTATGCGCTCGATCACGGGGCGATCTTCTCCTTGAAGTACGGACAGGAGTAGATGACTATCTCCATGCCCTCGTCGCCCGAGGGCCCGAAGGCCCCGACGTTATCGCTGAGCTTCCGCTGGACCGGGCACGAGCCGTGCGAGGCGCAGAGCGGGCAGGCGCCGTTGCCCCTCGGGTTGATTTCGAGCTTCATGACGTGAAGCGTACCAAAGAATAGGCCTAGAATACAAGGGATACGGCGCCCGTCGGCCGGCTCGCCCGCCGAGCCTTCCGGCGCCGCGCGCTACGGTAAGCCCAGCCGCTTCATCATCCTGGATAGGTTGTTCGGAAGGATGCCGAGGGCCTCCGCCGTGGCCCGAACCGACGAGCCGTGCAGCGCGAACTGCGCCCTGAGGTATTCCTTCTCGAGGGCCTCCTTCGCCGACGCTAGCGGCATGGCGCGGGAGAACAGGGCCTCGATACCGCCGAGGTATCCGGAGAGGGCTCCAGCGCCGGCCGGCGGCGAGCCCTGCCGGTTCCCGCCGTCGCCCGGCGCCGAGGCCGGCTCCCCGACGATGCCAAGTACGTCCCGCTCGGTCACCAGCTCGGAATCGGAGACGCACGCGAGCCGCTCGGCTATGTTCCTGAGCTCCCTGGCGTTCCCGGGATACGGCAGGCAGGAGAGGAGGGCCCGGGCCCCGTCCGAGAGCGCCCGAGGCCTCGAGCCGTCCCTGGCCGCGGCCAGGAAGAGGAAGCGCTCGGCGAGCGGGATCACGTCCTCGCGGCGCTCCCTTAGCGGGGGTATATCGATTGCCAGGACGTTGAGCCTATAGAGGAGGTCGGAGCGGAATTCGCCCGAGGCCGCGGCCCTCCCGAGGTCCCTATTGGTGGCGGCGATGACTCGAACGTCCGCGCGCCTGACGCCTGAATCGCCGACGCGCTGTAGCTCGCCGGACTCGAGGAAGCGGAGAAGCCTGACCTGGACGCCTGGCGGCAACTCTCCCACCTCGTCCAGGAAGAGCGTGCCTCCGTCAGCGGGCGCTATACGTCCCGAGTACTCGCGATCTGCGCCCGTGAAGGCGCCCTTGGCATGCCCGAAGAGCTCGCTATCCGCCAGGTCACCGGGGATGGCGCCGCAATTGACCTTCACGAAGGGAGCGCCGGCCCGAGGCGAGAGCGCGTGCACGAGGCCGGCGACGACGTCCTTCCCCGTGCCGCTCTCTCCGGTAATGAGTAGCGGCGCCCCCGACCGGGCGTAGCGCGCTGCGAGCCGCTCCACGGCCGCCATGGCCGGCGATTCATGCACGGGCAGGGCCTCGCGGGCCAGTCGGGATCGCAGGGCCCCGTAGGCGGCGGCGTTACCTACGGACAGGACGAGCCGCTCGGGACTGAAGGGTTTCTCGAGGAAATCGTAGGCGCCGGCGCGTATCCCCGCGACGGCCTCCTCGGGTCCCGCCTGGCCCGACAGGAGCACGACCGGCGCGAAGGGATGGGCCTCCAGGAGGCCGGGCAGCAGGTCGAGCCCTCGCTGGCGGCCGAGGTACATATCGAGGAGCAGGACGGAGGCGCCCGAGGCGAGCGCCGCCATGGCCTCCCCGTCGAGGCGGTTGAAGCATCGAACGTCCCAGCCGTCGCCTCGGAGCACCAGCTCGAGGCTCGATAGCACGTTCCTCTCGTCGTCTATGGCGACCACGACGCCTCTCACGGCTCGCCTCCTTTCGGTATCCTCATGGAGAACGTCGTACCGCTTCCTTCCTCCGTCTCGAAGGTCAGGCTGCCGCCATGCGACTCGACGACCCGCCGGGCGAGCGTCAGGCCGAGCCCCGTACCCTTGGCCTTGGTAGAGAACCATTCGGTGAAGAGCCGCGCGGCGATCTCCCGCCCCATCCCGGCTCCGGTATCGATGAGCTCGACGAGCACGGCATCGCCCTCCGCCGACGCTCGAACCGTGACGCGCGCCCCATCGAGTCCCTCGCAGGCCTCGAGCGCGTTGACGGCGAGGTTCGCTATGGCCTGGCCGAGGAGGCGCGCGTCGGCCAGCGCCTCTAGCGAGGCGCCAGCGGCCAGGTCAACCGTTACGCGATCGTCCCGTAGGCACGGGAGGGACCGGAGGAGCTCCGCTATGTCGCAGCGGGCCTTCAAGGGCTCGGGAAAGCGGTACGCCTGCCGGAAGCGCTCGATAAGGTCGTCTATGGCGGCAAGCTGGCTCCGGGCGCCGCTCGCCGCGGCCGCGTCGCGGCACGGGGCCTCTAGGAGCCCGACCGTAAGGCGCAAGGGCGCGAGCGCGTTCCTGAGCTCGTGCACCAGGAAGCGCCCGAAGGTCTCTCGCTCGGCGGCCCGTACGCGATCCCTGTACTCCCCGAGCCGCTCGACCATGGCGCCGTAGGCGGCGTAGAGGCTCCGAAGCTCGCGGACGGAACCCCGGGGGGCCGCCACGGGAACGGCGGCCTCGGGATCGACGGCCATGGCCGCCGCGAGCCGCTCCACGGGCCTGGCAAGGCCGCGAAGCACGAAGAGCCAGAGGGCCGCCAGGAACACCGCGGAGGCGATGGCTATGAGGAGTATCATCGCCGAGAGGCCGAGCGCCAGGCGCGCGCGCGCGAACTCCATACCCGCGGCGAGGGCGCGCGCCTCGTCGAGCGTACCCGAGGCCGCCTCGAGGCTACGGCGCGACGCGGCGTCCTCGGGGGCGAGCGCGGCGTAGGCCTCGCGGACGAGCGTCGCGGCCTCGTCGAGGCGCCGGGCGGTTAGGCCGGTACGGTCGGCCGTACCGGCTTGGCGCAGGCCC
>CAZNNA010000251.1:0-5357 GCA_964573825.1 uncultured Treponemataceae bacterium | reverse complement strand
CGCCGGACCGGGCGATCGTGGACGGAAGGGAGGACCGGCCGGCCGTCGTTCGTGAACAGGAGCAGGTCGGCGGCGTAGAGGATCCTGTCGTCGATCGACACCCCTAGGGAATCCGGGCTATGGCCCCCGAGCGGCATGATATAGAGCCGATGCGCCCCGAAGCGTAGCGTCTCGGGCTCCGAGATTTCGTGGGAAGGGACGAGGGAGGCGTGGCGCTCGGGCCTGAAGCAGCGGTCCAGGGTCTGCCCGTACTCGCTGCTCCCCCAGGTCTCCAGGCCTTCGAGCGGGGCCAGGCCGTCGGCGTGATCGGGATGGTAATGGGAGATGACGGCCCCGGCCGGCTCGCAGCCCATCCCGGCGAGCAGGCCCAGGGCCGCGGCCATGTCGTCCTTATACCCAGCGTCCACGAACAGCACTCGCGCCCCGTCGCGGAGCGCCATGAAGTTGAGCCCCTCGAGCTCGCCGGGAGGCGGGTCCGCCTGGAAGAGGAGTACGTCGCCTCCGAGGTCTATGGTATGCACGGTAGCCTCCTCAGTTCGCGGCCTTTAGCTCCCATGGATGTAACGCACGATCGCGACGCAGGAAGGTGGGGCGGGCCTTGTGCATGCCGTAGGCCTGCCAGGCCTCTTCCTCGAAGTAAGAAAGCGGCGGGTCGGTATCTACGGACGAGCCGGGGGGCAAGGCGCGGAAGAGGTGGTTCCAGGACATCACCTCGAGGAGGGCCCGCTCGCCACGCGCCAGCGCTCGCCGCGCCGGCGCGTGGGTCACGGAGAAGCTAGCGGGATCGTAACCCTGGGCCTCCTCGTAGGAGCAGGCGCGAGCGGTACCGTCGGGCTCAAGCTCGATGACGATGAGCTCAACGTCGCCCTTACCGAACATAAGCCGCTGCAGGGATAGGCCCCCCGTATAGATAGCCCGGCTCAAGGCCGGCCCGAGCCCGGGAGCTGGATTCTCCTCGCGCTCCCAGACGAAGTGGTATGCCAGGAACGTGCTCCCGTCAGGGGTACGAGCCGCGCGATAGAACACCGCTACGGGCGCTCCGTATTCCGACTGAACGCGCAGGCCCGGCAGGTGCGCGCGCGCCAACGCGTCGTCACGTAGCGGCGTCCAGCCCTCCGAAGGAAAGTCCTTAGCCTCTCCCCGGGGAATCGCGAGCAGCGCGATGAAACCCAGTGCTAAGGCGACGGCAAGCCCGACCAGGATACGCGACAGGAGTCGTTTCATTTTCATAGGAAGAATACTACGGCCGCGCCGAGAGCGCGTCAACGAGGGCGCTTCCTTACCAAACCGTAAGCCATTCCAGCCCTCCATAAGCCGCCCTGGCTCTCGACGAAGCCCGCCAGGCCTCGGTACCATGGTTTCCATGAAAGCACCCGTACAGGAATCAACAACATCGACGTCGCCCCGAGCGCCGCGCGGGAGCCTCGCTCACAGCCTCGTCCTCGGTATCCTTGCACTGGCTACGCTCGCCTCCTGCGCCGGCGCGCCCGAGCCCTTGCCGGAGGACGACTCGCCGGCCGGATGGCTGGCCGACGCACGGCTCGCGGTGGAGTCGCTCCCCAAGCTGCACTACGACCTCTACGCCCTGGCGCCCAAGGCCGTGTGGGAGGCCCGCTCGGGCGAGTACCTGGCCTATGCCTCCGAGCCAGGCCGTACGCGCGAGGAGATGCTCGTGGGCCTTATGCGCCTCCTGGCCTCGCTGGGCGACGGGCACACGCTGGCGCGCATCGGTCCCGAGTACTACCTGCCGTTCTCCTTCTATAGGTTCGAGGAGGGCTACGTCGCCATGGCCGCGCCCGCGGGCGCTCCCGGGGCCGTAGAGCTACTCGGCGCGCGGCTAGCGTCGCTCAACGGCCGCCCCGTAGCCCAGGTCGAGGAAGCCCTGGCAACCGTCATAGCCCGGGACAATGCCATGGCCCTGGCCAACCAGGTACCGCAGTATCTCGTCATCCCCTTCGTGCTCGAGGCCCTGGGCCTGGCCGATAAGGGCGCCGAGGCCTACGACTTCGGACTGGCCATGCCCGACGGCACCGAGCGCGTCGTCTCCGTGGCGCCCGTACGCTACGACGCCATGAAGGAAACCCTCGTCATGGCGCCGAACGCCAAGACGACGCTCTCCGCCCTGGTGCCGCCCCGCTCGGCCTATAGCTTCGCCCGGATCCCGGGGACGGAGCTACTCTACCTGTCCTACGACAGTTGCCGCGAGGATCCCGACCGGCCGCTCAAGGACTTCGCCGCCGCGCTAGCTAAGGAGCTCGACGAAGGCGCCTACCGCGCCGTGCTCGTCGACCTGCGGCGCAACGGAGGCGGCAGCTCTCCCCTCTTCTGGCCCGTGGAGAGGGTCCTGGCCGAACGCTCGGCGGCGGAGAAGGGCGCCTCGGGACTCCGCGTCTACGCGGCCATCGGGCGGCGTACCTTCTCGTCCGCCGTGCTCAACGCCATGGAGCTTCGCTCCGGCCAGGCCTGGGCCGGCGTGCCGCCCGCGGGCGCCGTCTTCGTGGGCGAGCCCTCGGGCGGACAGCCCAACCACTACGGCGAGGTCAGGACCCTGGCGCTCCCGAGCCTCGGGGCCACCCTCTGCTACTCCACCAAGCGCTTCGTCATGTGGCCCGGGGACGACGACGCCATCTACCCGGACCTGCCGGTTCCCGTCCGTTACGCCGACTACGCGGCCGGCCGCGACGCGGTCCTGGAGGCGGTGCTCACTGATATGAAATAGAAAAAGCCCTGCCTGGGCAGGCTATCGCCGAGCTTCGTCGAGGCGATAGCCTGCCTTCGCCATGCGGCAGCATAGCTTTCAGGCGCGGATCCTCACTCCAACGGAAAGCTAGCAACCGCGGTTCGTAGATTGGCCTGGTAGTCTGCCAAGGCCGCCTTGATGATATTAAGGATGACCGTCTTGGTTCCCTCCAGGTTCACTACCGCCATCGCCTGCCCTTCTACGTAGACGGGGTCGTCGACGCCGCTCAGCATGATGTCGGTACCTATGGCGCAGTACACCTTGACCGAGGTTAAGCTCACCTCCATCCAGGACCAGAAGGTCGAGACATGGACGTCGAGGAGCAGCGTATCGGGCCGGGCCGCCGCCGCGTCGATGACCTTGATCCCTACGCCGGCCAGGGCCTCGCGCATATACGCGGTCACGACCGTAGCGACGGTTTGCTCCTCCGAGAGGCGGACGTCTCCCATCATCATACCGAAGCCATTGACCATACGCATCACTATGCGTGCCAGGAGCTCGGGGTCGGCCTCTTTCGCGCCCTCGAAACCGGCCGACGGCTCGCTCGGTTTAGCCGGCTTGGCTACGAACACGCGATCGTCCGTAACCGCCCTGAAGGCCAGCTCCCTCGGATACGCGGCCGCCGCCAGGGGCTCCGGGTCCGGATCGGGGACGGCCACGACCCAGCGGCTCGTGGCGCAGCCCGACAGGCAGGCTCCTACCGCCGCGCACAGAATTAAGAGCCTCGTCGTTCTTCTCATGATGCTGTCCCTCCTGGATTGCCTTATCGAAGCCTAAGCCTCGCCGAGCTCGTCGTAACGGCGGGGATAGCCGATCCGTCGTACACTATCGCCCGGGCCTCGCTCACCTCTGTCCCTCGCAGATACTGAGCAAGCTCCTTGACGGGAAAACGCATCTCCAGCACCTGGGTCGAGGCCTTGTACTCATCCGTGAGCTGGACCTCCCTCACGATGACCGAGATAGCGTTCTTCCGTACCAGGACCGTAAGCGTCGGGACTAGCGCGCCCCTATGGGACACCATCTTGAGCTGCAGGTACTGCTGCTGCCGGTCGGCTACGTCGGCGGTCAGCTCGAGCACCTGCTCCTTCTTGCGGGCGCCGCCGGGAGAGAAGAGGCCGTTACCGAAGTCCATGCGAACGTACCAGTAGTCCTCGTCGGCGGCCAGGTAGACGCTTCGGAGGTCGGTCCCCGGCATCGACAGGCGCTTGGAGGCGGGGCCTACGAGGATGGGGTCCAATCCGGCCCAATCATCGGCGGAGCCGTCAACCGAGATGGTCCGCCTCGGAAGGAAGAGCGGCTCTCGCGCGGGCGTAGGCAGCGGTGCCAGGTCCGGCTCGAAGCGCCTCCGCTCTCCGACTTCAAGCATGAAGTCGAAGCTCCAATCCTCGTAGCCAGCCGCCCTGACCGCTAACCTATGGCTACCCGCCGCCAGCTTGGCTAGGGAGAGGGGAAGGCAGCCCGCGGGAGTTCCGTCAAGCTCGGCCTCCGCTCCGGGCGTCCGCGAGAGTATATCGACGGCCCCGACCATGAACTCGCGGGCGTCGGCGCGAGAGGCGAGCAGGTCCTTTCGCCCGTAGAGCACGGAGACGTTGAAGGTCGCGCCCGGCGGTACGGGCGCGCGCTCGGCGGCGAGCAGGGCGGCGTATTCCTGCGTCCGTAGGCCCTTGCGCCCGTACGCGGCGGACAGGGCCAGGAATACGGAAGGCGGCGCGTCAGGCGACGAGGCGAGGCTCTCGAGCGCGTCGATCGCCTCGTCGAGCCGCCCCCCGGCCGCGAGCTCCTCGAGGGTAGCTTCCATCCGTTCCGGCTCGGAGGCCGCGGCCCGATCGAGCAGGTCCTGGAAGGTACTAGCCGTATGCGAAGACTCGGCCTGGCGCGCCGGCGGCGCCGTGGCGACCTCGGCCTGCGTCGAGAGGAGCCCGCTGACCAAGGCCTCGGCCTCCACGTCCCGCTTCGATATGACCGCTTGCTTGTAATCGCGCAGCTGCTGCTCGGAAACGGTAGGCATCTCCACGCTATAGGCGGCCTCGCTCCCGAAGCGGCGGATGGTCATTCGCATAGCGCCCCTGGTGGTCCGCAAGAATTCATATGAGCGCCCGGCCGCCTGGCAGGCGAAGGTCAGCCTCCGGTCTCCGTTATCGAGCGTCTCTACCCGCATGTCGCTGACTATGCCGGCGAAGTCCCATATGACCTTGTCCTTGACGTCGAGCAGCCTGAGGCTGGTCTCGCCGAGGGCCCAATAGGCCTTCCAGTGCGGGTCCAGCCACTTACCCCGGGGGAAATCGCTCAGCAGGACGTCCTCGGGCCAGGCCGTTATCGTCATAAAGAATAGGAAAATAACGGCCACCGCGTTACGGCGGCCATGGCCTCGTCCTGGCCCGGTACGACGAGCGCCCGATCCTTCCGCCGTAGCCGCCGCGGTGATCCCCGAGTCTAGTACGTGGCATATCATCATTCTAGTTATTCCCTCACACGGAAAGGCATCAGGGCAGGGAAAGGATAGGGGTATTTAATCGCTTGAGCAAGCGTCTTTCTTGTATGCGCCCGTTCCTGTCCGCCGACTCTACCGTAGCGTTAAGGGCTCCACCCAGCGCCTGATCAGCTCGACGCTATCCTT
>CAZNNA010000250.1:0-5369 GCA_964573825.1 uncultured Treponemataceae bacterium | reverse complement strand
AGCCCGCCCAGGCGGTCAACGCCGCCCTGCAGCGCGATCTGTACGGCAACCCGCTCTTCATAGGAACGGCCCTGGACTTGGACCTGCCCATAGTGACGAGCGAGCTCTTCAGCCTCCGCCTCTTCGCCGACGGCGCCGCCATGCTACCCTACGTCCGCCAGGCCTTTACGTACGCGGGCCGGGACGGCGGCGCGACGGGCTTCCGCCTCGACATGATCTGGGACGGCCAGAGCGTTCGCAACTGGGGCGCGGCGGGCGGCCTCATGGGTAACGTGCTCTTCATCGACTGGCGCCTCGAGTATCGCTACTTCACCGGCGCCTTCAGGCCCGCCTTCTTCGACTCCGGCTACGAGCGCAGGCGAGCCGACCTCGTCAAGGAATGGGCCGGCTACCTCTCAGGCGCCACGACCGTCGCCGAGACCCCGTCCATGATGGGCGTCTACGGCGAGGGCGGCGCGCGCCTCCTGGGCGACAAGCTGTCCCTGACCCTGGGCTACTTCTGGCCTTGGTCGGCGGGAGCGAGCGTCTCCGACGCGCTCTCGGCCTCCGACGATTACTTCAAGGCCACCCTATCGATCAAGAAGGGCCTCATACCCGTCGTCGACGTGGCGGGAGCCGTCAGCTACGAGCGCCGCGGCCTCGTCAAGACCGTAGCCTCCGGAACCGGGAGCCTCTTCGACGAGAACACCGTATTCTCCGGCGAGCTGTCGGTGCCCATCCCCGGCGCCCCCAACCTCGACCTGGCCGTCGTCGTGTCCACGGCAGTGGCCCGCGATCAGTCCGGCGCCATCCAGTACCAGGACGCGCCCAACCAGGCCAAGCCCAAGATCGTGCCGGCCATCACCCTGGAGACCCGTCTTCATTTCTAAGCCGCTAGCGACAGCGTAGCGACCAGCCGCCCGGGAAGGATCCCGGGCGGTTTTAGTAAGAAGAAATAAAGAATTAAAGAATTGTAGAATTACAGAATCAAAGAACGTTGCGAGCCTCTTCCTTTGCGCCCCCCGCGGCTCTGCGCGAGGCCTTCTTAGTACGAAATTTCGCGCGAAGGCGCCGAGCCGCGGAGAAGAGACCTATGATGAAGGGCCCTCACGGAGGTACGGAAGGTACTAAGGAAGAATGAGAAAAACAACAGGATACGCAGGGCAGGCCCTGCGATACATGGCTTATGGTTGTTTCGCTTTCTCTTTCTTTGCGGTCATACTGACATTTTCAACCTTCCGGTATACCATTCCCCCATGGAACCACGCATCCGTGTACTCGAGCCGGAGGTAGCCAAGCGCATAGCCGCGGGCGAGGTCATAGACCGGCCGGCGGCGGCGCTCCGCGAACTCCTCGACAACGCCATAGACTCGGGCGCCTCGAGCGTCTCCGTCGAGCTATCGGGCGGCGGCATAGACGAGCTGCGCGTGGTCGACGACGGCTCGGGCATGGGTCGGGACGACCTAGCGCTATCCATCCTGCCCCACGCCACCTCGAAGATACGCGAGCTCGACGACCTCCTATCCCTGTCGACGCTCGGTTTCCGGGGCGAGGCCCTGGCCTCCATGGCCGCGGTGGCCCGGGTGGATATAGTGAGCGCGACGAGCGACGGCGAGGCCTGGAGGCTCGAGTCCGAGCCAGGCAAGGAAGCTACCATCCGGCCCTGCTCGGGCATCAAGGGAAGCTCGGTGACCATACGGGACCTCTTCGCGAGCTTCCCAGCCCGCAAGCGTTTCCTGAAGAGGGCCTCGGCCGAGGCGGCCGTCTGCCGCGCTACCTTCGTCGACAAGGCCGTAGCCTTCCCAACGGTATCCTTCAGCCTATCCTCGGGCGGTAAGCCGCTCCTCAGGCTACGGCCTTCGAGCCTTTCGGAGAGGGTCCTGTCGGCGCTCGATCCGGACCTGCCGCCCGAGCTCTTCAGAGAACTCGTCGCCAGTGGCCCCGGTTTCAAGGCTCGCATCGTAGCGGGCCTTCCCGCCGTCTACCGAGGCGACCGGCGGCACATCCTCGTCTTCGTCAACGGCCGCCGCGTCCAGGAGTATGGCATAGCCCAGGCCCTGGAATACGGTTACCGGGGCGCCCTGCCCGGCGGCGCCTGGCCCTACGCCTACGCTTTCGTCGAGGTCGATCCCGACCGGGCCGACTTCAACATCCACCCGGCCAAGAAGGAGGTACGCCTCCGCAACCTCGACGATATACGAACCGGGATCATAGGGAGCCTTCGAGACTACCTCGGCAACCACGCGAGGCGAAGCCTCGCGCCGAGCCTCGGACAGGGATTCGCGCCGAGCCCGCTGCCGACCGACTCGAGCGCGCTCGCCAAGGGAGACCCCGTATCGAAACCGGTCAGCCTCTTCGATCCGAGAGACGACCATGCCCCTCGGGGCGACTATGCGTCCGATAGCGGCTCGCGGTTCGCCTCGGGCTACGCGGCGGAGCGTAACGAGGCCTCGACCTGGGCAGCCATAGCTGAGGCGGCGGCCCTGGCGCGAGAGCGGGGAGGCGCCTCGCCGTGGCGGACGGAGCCAGCCCGAGCCCTCGTTGGACCAGGGGAGGCGAGCCCAGGGGAGTCGAGCCCCGGCGAGGCAGGCACCGCCCCGGACGGCTTTCGGTACCTGGGCCGAGCCCTCGGCGTCTTCCTTATCTTCGAGCGAGGCGAAGAACTCTTTCTTCTAGACCAGCACGCGGCGCACGAGCGCGTCCTCTACGACGAGCTCATGTCGGGCCGAGTCGCCTCCCAGGAGCTGCTCGTGCCCGTGGTCTACGAGGCCGAGTCGGACGAAGAGGACGCCTACCTGGAGGGAGCGGCCGAGGCCCTGGCGGCGGCCGGCTTCCGTCTGGAGCGAGAGGGCGGCTCGTGGGTGCTGTCGGCGGCCCCGGCCATGCTGCCTGAGTCCCAGACGGGCTCCGTCTTCTCGCTACTTCGCGCCCGGCCCGAGCCCGAGGACCTCGTGAGGGCCACGGCAGCCCAGGCCGCCTGCAAGGCCGCCGTCAAGGACGGCGACGATCTCGGCGAGGCCGGGGCACGGGCCCTCATACGGGCGGCCCTGGCCCTGCCCGAGCCTCGCTGCCCGCACGGGCGGCCCATCTGGACAGTCTTGAGCCGCGAGGCCCTCTTCCGCGCCGTGCGGCGCATCGTCTAGAGAGGCTCTAGAGGCCGGAGAGTATGGCCTGGACCTCGGCCTTGGCCGCGAAGTCGGGCTTCTTGGCCAGGAGCTCGGACAGCGTCTTCTTGGCCGCGGCCGCGTCGCCGAGCGATACTTGGACCTTGCCGAGCTCGTACATGGCGTCCCAGGCCTTGGGGTCGAGCTTCAGCATCTCCGCGTAGGCGTCCCTGGCCTTTGGCAGGGCCCCGGCCTGCACGTAGGCCCTAGCCAGGTTGAGACGTATGGTCGAGTCGCGGGGCGACAGGGCCAGGGCGGCCTCGTAGTGGAAGACGCTCTTATCGAAGAGGCCCTTGGCGCCGTAGGCGTTGGCTAGGTTGTTATTTGCCTCGAGCGACTTAGGCGCTATGCGATAGGCCTCGTCGAGCACGGCCAGGGCCTTGTCGACGAAGCCCGACTCCAGGTAGAGCCGGCCCAGGTTGACGCGGGGGTCGACGGCCTTCTTATCGAGCTCGGCAGCCTTGGCGTAGGCCAAGAGGGCGGCGTCAACGTCGCCTGCCTTCTCGGCGGTCAGGCCGAGCTGGTAGCGGTAGAGCGCGTTGGAAGGCGCCAGCTCCACGGCCTTCTCCGCGAGCGGCAGGGCCTCGGCAGGCTTTCCTAGGTCGTACTTGACCTTGGCCAGGTTGTAGCTCGTCGTGGCGTCGGGCGCCAGGGCCAGGGCGCGCTCGAAGACCTTCTCCGCCTCGGCGTTCTTGCCGGAGGCGCTATAGATGACGCCTACGCCGCGCAGGGCGGAGACGTTATCGGGCTCGAAGGATAGGGCGGCCTGGTAGGACTTGACGGCCCCGGCCGCGTCGCCCCGAGCGGCTAGCAGGGCCGCCGATTCCACGTGTGCCCTCGCGTAGTCCGGCTTGAGCCGTATGGCCCCGCCGAAGGCCGCCAGCGCGGCCTGGGCGTTTCCCATCGCCTTGTAGGTCATGCCCAGGTTGAAGTAGGCGGGCTCGTACTTGGGATTGAGCTTGACGGTGATCGATTCGAAGGCTCGCTGGGCCTCGGGGAATTTCTTGACCCGATAGTAGGCCTTGCCGAGCTCGTAGGCATAGAGGAAGTTATTCGGGTCGAGCTTGACGGCCTGCTCGAGCTCCACCTGGGCAAGGTCGGGCTTCTCGAAGTCGTTATAGATCTTGCTGAGCGTATAATGGGGTCGAGCGTCGGAAGGGTCGCTACGGATCGCCTCCTGGGCCGACCGCTGGGCCTGCTTGACCGACTCGAGGCCCTCGGGGCTCGTCGGGGCCCGCTTGTAGCCGTCGTAGTAGCCCTCGGCCACCTCGGCGTGGGTCTGGGCGGCGAACTTAGCCTCGCCGGCCGGCAGCGAGCCTATGGCCGAGTCGAAGGCGGTCTTGGCCTTGCCGTAGTCGCCCGCCGCTATGGCAGCCCGGCCCTCCTTGACGCGGCCGTTAATCGATTCCATGAGGGCGCGCATCTCGGCGCTCTTGCGCGACAGCTCCGCCTCGGCGGCCTTGCGCCTCGCGGCCTCCGCCTCGGCCTCGGCCTTGGCGGCAGCGGCCTCCTCGGCCTTGCGCGCGGACTCCGCCTCCGCGCGGGCCTTGGCGACGGCCGCCTCGGCGGCGCGGGCCTCCGCGGCCCGGGCCTGGGCCCCGGAATCGGCGCCGGCCTTGGCGCCCTGGGCCACCGTCGAGGCCGTCCGCTCGAGGCTCTTCCCGAGCTCGCCGAGGCTCTGGGCCAGGGCGCCCGCCTCCCCCGCCCCGCTCTTGGCGGCGGCCTCGGCCGCGGCCTTGGCGGAGGCCTTCGCGGCTACGGCCTCGCCCTGGAGCGCTCGGGCGTCCTCGTCCCCGGCGTCCTTGATGATGAGGGCGTCCAGGAGGTCTAGGGCGCGATCGAAGTCGCCGCGCTCGATGTACTCGCGGGCGAGCGATAGCATATTGGCGCGCTCGCGCTCCGCCGAGCGCGAGGCCGAACCGAGCGCCGCGGCGTTGGCGACGTTCCGCAAGCTCGTCGCGGTGTTGGAAGGCGCGCTGAGCCGGCAACTTGCGGTTATCGGGCATCGTGACGTGATGGACACGGCCTGTCCCGGCGCCAAGCTCTACGCCGTGGCCGGTCAGGAAGTCAAAAAGGACCAGCTGCTCGGCGAATGGGACCCGTTCAACGAGCCCTTCGTCACCGACGTCGCCGGCATCATCAAGTTCACCGACATCGTCGAGGGCAAGACCTATCAGGAGAAGGTGGACGACGCGACCAAGCGCGCCACCCAAACCATCATCGAAT
>CAZNNA010000249.1:0-5370 GCA_964573825.1 uncultured Treponemataceae bacterium | reverse complement strand
AGCGGAAATGCCGTAGCCTATGGTGATGACGCGGAAGGCGCCCTTGTCCTCTCGCTTGACGTACTCGAGCAGCGGGTGCCGAGCCGCATAGTCGGGGGCGTAGTAGCGGCTGTCCCGCGGGGCCTCCTGGCGCTCGTCGGTGATGAGTAGCACGTACTTGGGGCGCTCCGGCAGGCCCCTCTCGTCGAGTACGCGCCCCATGGTATCGAGGGCGGAGCCTATGTCGGTGTAGCGGCCGTCCGCCTCGAGCCCCTTGAGGCTTCGGACTATATCGGCGACGTCGGGCTCGCCAGCGACGTCGCCTTGCCAGACGCGCTCGCTGGCTCCGTAGAACCTGTATACGGCTACCCAGTCCCCCGGCTCCACGAGG
Source organism: uncultured Treponemataceae bacterium (assembly GCA_964573825.1). GTDB lineage: Bacteria > Spirochaetota > Spirochaetia > Treponematales > UBA12059 > SZUA-370. The sequence goes on along the minus strand of CAZNNA010000249.1, from coordinate 5,000 downwards.
CGCCCGACCAGCTCGCCGGCCACGTACTCCCTGGCCGCCGCCATGGCGTCCACCATGGAGAGGGACGTATCCACGAACAGCACGAAGTCTATCCGCGTCGACCGGGCCTCGGCCGACGGGAGCATCGTAACGATGCAGGAGAGGAGTATTCCTACCAAGACTCGTCTTCGCATATCGCCTTCGATTCTATTTTCTTGCTGTGCCGTACAGCATTGCCTATTTTTTATCGCTTTGCAAGCCGAAAAACCATAATGACGGATATCTTCAATATAAATTCAAAAAAGGCATATGCGGAAAAATCTTCAAGGCCTTTACTTTTTCCGCATATGGCGTAGTATAGCAGCTTGATGATTATCCTGCGACCATAGAAGGAGAACCGCGATGGGTGCCATAGATCTTCCCAAGAGTCCTAACGTCTACCATCCCGAGAAGCCGAGCGCCGTCGGCTCCCGCAACTCGCTTGCCCAGGAGAACCGCGACCAGCAGAAAGAGGTCGACCAGCTCCTGCACGAGGAGACCAACAAGGTTCTCCACCACATCAACTCCAGGCTCCCCAAGGAGGTGCTCGAGCGCCTCGACGTGATGGGCGGCCTCAAGGAGAAGGTGTACAACTACTTCAACCAGAACTACCAGAACATGTTCAACCGCTATATCGTCACGACCGAGGACGAGATGGTGAAGAAGGTCAGGAACTTCATCGACAAGGAAGAGATGAAGACCCTGGCTCGCTATACTCCGAAGGAGATAGCGACCCTGCTCGACGAGGTCGGCGGCGCGGACAAGTTCAACACGGGCGAGATCGAGAAATCGATGGTCAACATGTTCGGCCACCTGCAGGGCCATATCCAGCGCGGCGTCAACGAGCTGGAGAACCTGACCAACTCGCTCCTCAGGCAGAAGACCGACGTGGGCGCCTTTATCCGCGGCGAGAACGCCTACTCCGTCGTCAAGTGCGCTTTCAAGGACAACACCTACAAGCCCAAGACCGTCACCGACGTCAAGCTCTCGGTCAATATCCTCGACTCCGAGCTCATCAGCCCGATCTTCCACTACCAGGTCACCGTCGAGTACCTCATCAAGGACCTGATAGCCAAGCACATCATCGATACCATCGATAAGGATATCGAGCACCTCAAGGACCAGCTGGTCGACGAGGGCAAGGAAGAGCTCAACGATACCGAGATCATCTTCGAGCGGATGAAGAAGGTAAAGGACCACACGGACGACGAGGCGGAGAACGCCAAGAGCAAGCGCTACTCCATCGTGGCCAAGGACCTGATGGACAGGATCAACAACCTCCGCGCCGAGATCGATCCGACCACCTTCGACCAGCTCAACATCCGCGAGAACCTCAAGAAGATCATCGATATCGAGAATATCCGCAACCGCGGCTTCAACACGGCGGTCAACTCGATCACCTCCATCCTGGATACCTCCAAGATGGGCTACCAGTACATCGAGAACCTCAAGAACGCGCGCCTGCTCTACATCCGCGAGTACGAGGATACCGATACCGCCCACCTGCCCGACGAGCGCTACCAGATCCGCCTGCAGTACTACGATAACGCGCAGCTGATCGAGGAGCGCAAGGCCTACGACGTGCAGATGAAGAGCTTCGAGACCGAGGTCCAGCACCTCTGGGACGTGCTCGACATGATGTACGAGGACTCCAAGTTCCTGAAGCGCATCACGGACTTCAACGACCTGGCCAAGATCATGAAGACCAAGATACGCAAGCGCATCAAGGACAAGACCGGCGAGCCCCTCTACGAGGCCATCGACAAGGTCTGGGACGAGATCTCCTTCGTCAAGCCCGCGGAGACGGACGTGGAGAGCCTCAACTGCACCTACATCTACGAGAAGGATAAGGTCAAGAACCGCCTCATCCTCATGCGCGACAAGCTCAAGAACATGTACTCCTACCAGTACCCGATCCAGCGCCGCGTGGTCGAGGACAGGCTCTCCTTCCTGGAGAAGGAGTTCCAGCGCTTCGATTACATGATCAACCCCTACCACATCCAGCCCGGCCTCCTCCTCGACGTTGATATCTGCTCGATCAAGCGCAAGAAGGCCACCCTCGACGGCATGGCCAACGTGCTCAACGAGTTCCTCCACGGCGTGTCCAAGGGCTTCCAGGACGCCGCCTTCGCGTCGTTCAGCCGCAGGCGCTCGACGGTGCGCGAGGACATAGCGCAGAGCTTCGCCCCGCCCTCCATGGACGAGGCCGCCGAGCCCGCCGGGGCCGGCTACCTGGCCATGCTCAATAGCGAGCCCGAGCCCGCCATGGCCCCCGCGCTTCCCGAATCCACCGCCGAGCCGGCCCCGGCCAGGCGCGGAGGACGGCCCAAGGGCGTAGTCGATAGCGCCGCCAAGAAATCCCCGGGCAAGCGCGGCCCCAAGCCGCGATCGAAGGATGAGGGCGGCATCCGCGAACTCTAGTAGAGCAGAGCGCTTGCGCCCCCCGGAGATCGGGGGGCGTTTTCATTATGAAAGGGGAGAGCATGATTGCCTCAAGCTGCAAATTCGAGTCGCTGTCATCCCGGGAGGCGTTCAACGCCTCGGTGAGGCACGTCAAGGCGACCGTCGGCTTCGCCGAGCGCGTCGCCTCGGGCGATAACCTGGCCGATGCCATTAACGAGCTCGTCGACGAGAAGGCCGTCAGCGGCGAAGAGATCCTGCCGTTCGTATCCATGCTGCTGACCGATAAGCTCGGATACCACGCCGTAGCCAAGAACGTCGGCGCTACGGTAAGCGACCTGAGCGGCATCCAGAAGGCGGTTGCCGGCTGGAACGCCTTCGACGTCGTCGTCGTCTATCATCACCCCGATATCGGCGTCATGGTCGTCAACCCTAAGAACGCGGCGGACATAGGCCGGATCGATCGCATAAACAAGAGCGAGCTCGTCGTGGCCTACGTCGGCTGCCTTGGGAAACCCTTCGACCAGGCCAAGGCCGCCAAGGCGGGCGAAGCTATCATCGCCCTCTTCGAGGGCGCCGCCGTCAAGGACGACGCCGCCTTCCTGAAGGGGCCCTGCGCCTACAAGCCGCCCAAGGCCGCAGCCCCGGCCAAGCTTCCCAAGGAGCCCAAGGCGAGCTCCAAGAAGCGCGGCAAGGCCGCCGAGCCGCCCGCGCCGGCGAAGTCCAAGGCCGCTCCCTCGGCCAAGGTAGAGGCCGCCGCCGCCGTGCAGGCCCAGGCCGCCGTCAAGGCCCAGCCTTCCGCCAAGGCCGCCGCTCCCGTAGCGCCCCAGACCGCCGCCGGACCCAAGCCGGGTTCCCGGATGACGCCCATGTACGGCGTCCTCGTCACGAACGAGCTGTTCCACAACGGCAACGTCGAGGCCTGGAAGCGCATCATCGACAGCTTCAAGGTCAAGCATCCCGACCTGGACGTGCTCGTCTACTACGACGGGGAGCGCATCGTTAACCTGAACGCCCTCTTCAAGTGGGGCAAGGTCAAGCACGGTAGCGTCATACAGTTCGCGGTAGCCGGCGAGAACATCTGCGACGTAGCCAAGCTGCAGCGCTACCTGGCTCAGGGAGCGAGCCCGATGTTCGAGGCCTTCCTCCGCGGTCCGGTCAACGGCGTGCTAGCGCTCTTCTGAGCAGGGAGATAAGCATGAAAGCCAACGTACACTTCTTCAGCCAGAAAAAATCCATACCGGCCGGCGTCGACCCCGAGACCCTCGGACAGCGGGGCCGACAGGCCAACGAGTTCTCCGAGCTCGGCTTTCCCATACTGCCGGGCTTCGTCATCGATTCCGGGGTCGCCGCCAGGCTCGAGGGCCAGGACGTGCTAGCGGCCGTGAAGCCTCAGCTCAAGAGCGTATCGGACATCGTGGGCAAGGCCTACGGCGATCCTAAGGAGCCCCTGCTCCTCAAGATAGTCGTATCGCCCAACCTGACCATATCCAACTACCCGACGCTCCACAACTTCGGCCTGGTCCGGTCTACCGTCGCCGGCTTCAACAAGAACGTGGGCGAGAACTTCGGCGCCCACGAGGTGGCCTTCCTAGCCCGGGGCATGCTCAAGATAGAGGAGCGTATCGCCGAGCTCGAGGGACGCGACAAGGACGTGGCCAAGATACGGGAGCGCATCGTCCAGGCTAGCAAGACCCTGGATTCCGACAAGCCCGGAGCCAAGGCCGAGGCCCTGATGGCCGCCTACGAGGACCTGGTGCCGCGGGGCTTCTTCGACGACGCGTGGAAGCAGCTGGAGCTCGCGCTCGGGCGTATCTCCAGGATGCTGTCCCTCGACGAGCAGGACGACGACGACACGGCCATACTCGTCCAGCCCATGGTCTACGGAAACTACGGCAAGAGCTCCTGCTCCGGCGCCTTCTTCACCCGAAACGTCGTCAACGGCGACAAGACCCTGCAGGGCGAGTACTTCGAGGAGCACTTCGACGAGATAGGCGCTACGGGCAACGACATCAACAAGATAGCGCCGGCCCACCTCAAGGAGCTCAAGCGCATCGCGGCCACGCTCGAGGATCACCACAAGGAGATCCGGCAGATACGCTTCACCATCGAGAAGAACCAGCTCTGGCTCATAGAGCAGCGCCAGGTCATGGCCAAGAGCACCCAGGCCGACCTGAAGCTATACCTCGACCTGTATAGCCGCAAGGTGGTCGACGACGCCTTCGTCATCAACTCCATCCAGCCGGGGCGGCTCAACGAGATACTGCACCCCATCGTGGACCTCGGCACCGTCAAGAAGCTGCCGTCCGTATCGGGCGGCATCACCGGCGCGCCCGGCGCCGCCATCGGCCGGGTCTACTTTACCACCGAGACCCTGCTCGAGGCCTACCGCGTTGCCCAGCAGAAGGGCGAGGATAAGCGCCTCATCCTCTGCATGCCCTCCACCTTCGCCGAGGACGTCAAGGCCATAGAGGTCGCCACCGGCGTCCTATCCTGCGAGGGCGGCTACTCCGCCCACGCCTCGGTCGTGGCCCGCCAGTACGGCAAGGTATCCCTGGTCAAGCCCGAGATGAAGATACGCG
>CAZNNA010000248.1:4919-5371 GCA_964573825.1 uncultured Treponemataceae bacterium | reverse complement strand
GTGAGCACGCTCGGCGTGAGCACGCACGGCGTGAGCACGCTCGGCGTGAGCACGCACGGCGTGAGCACGCTCGGCGTGAGCACGCTCCGCGTGGGCGCTAACGGCGCGCAACCAGGCGAGCGCCGCCCCGTCCCGGTCGGCCGGCGATAGGGCGCGGGTATGGAAGTCGCAGTAGGCGCAGCGGGAGGCGCAGAAGGGAACGTGGAGGTAGAGCGACGGCCTCACGGCTAGCCTCGGCCGGCCCGCTAGAGGCCGGAGAGCCTGTCGAGCGGCCAGTAGCGGGCCAGCACCTTGCCGACTATGCGGTCGGAGCGCACGGGACCGAAGAAGCGCGAGTCGGCGCTCGAGAAGCGGTCGTCGCCGACCACGAAGTACTCGTCCTTGCCGAGGAGGAGCTCGGGCATGGAGCCGGCGAGGGGCAGGTCCCTCGTCCATCCATCGACTGGCCTGGC
>CAZNNA010000248.1:0-4908 GCA_964573825.1 uncultured Treponemataceae bacterium | reverse complement strand
AGGAAGTGGTCGTCGCCCGCGGCCTTGACCTGGACCACGAAGCCCTCCATGCGCACCGCGTCGCCGGGGCCCGCGACCACGCGCTTAATCACGGGAGAGTCGTCCGGCCTGGCGGCCGGGGAGCCGAGGCGCTGCAGCGTGAAGAAGCGAGCGAAGGAGTCGCCGAAGCGCTCGTACCAGGCCCGCGAGGGCGCCGAGGGCAATCGTAGGAGAATGACGTCGCCGCGCTCGGGCCCGCGCAGGGTGTGCCTCCGTCCCGAGAGCGGATTGAGGATCCCGTAGGCCGACGGCGCCACTATGACGCGATCGCGAGGCTCCAGGGTCGGCCGCATGGAGGCGGAGCCCACTATCCAGGTCTTGACGGCGTAGGAGGAGAAGAGCTCGAAGGAGACGAAGACGATGAGGAGGTATTTCGCCACCCGGAGCGTCCTCGAGCGTCGGCGCCTGGAATCCTCGAACGATTGCGGTCGCTTCATGGCTTAGCGTATGCCCCCGGCCCGCCCGAGCGGCCAGTAGACGAAGAGCGCGTGCCCCAGGACCTTCTTCAGGGACACGGGCCCGAACCAGCGGGCGTCCTTGGAGTTATCGCGGTTATCGCCCAGGGTGAAGATCCTGTCCTCGGGGATGTACCAGCCCGAGCGGACGCGGCGATCCTCGCTCACGAAACGGGCGTCGTGGGGATAGGCCGCCGCCAGCTCGGCGAAGCGAGAGGCCATGAGCGCCTGCTCGTCGTAGGGATTGTACCGGGCCTGGGCCGGCTGGGCGACGAGCCCCATGTCGACGAGGGCCGCCTGGCGCCCCGCCTCGTGGATGGCCGGGTACTCGTCGCCGGCCACCATGCGCCTGAGCGGATAGGCGAAGCCGGAGGCGGCCTGGTAGTCGCGCTCGCTCGTCCAGGCGTCCGTGCCCTGGAAGCGGAAGGACAGCTCGCCGTCCCTCACGCGAACGGTATCGCCGCCCACGGCGACCGCCCGCTTGATGAGGTAATGGACGCGCGGCTGGCCGAACTCGTCCTTATCGATGTCCACGAGGGTGAGGGTACCCATATAGACGAACTGCTGGAGTATGGTGAACGCCGGCCCCTTGGACAGGTAGGCCGGGTTCTCGAAGACGACGACCTCGCCCCGCCTGGCCTGCCTGAGACCGGGCAGCTTGCCCATCCCGGGCAGCAGCTCCGGCCCGTAGGAGAGCTTGTCCACGAATATCATGTCGCCTATCTCGAGGGTACCGGACATCGAGCCCGACGGGATTCGGTACATCTGGAACAGGTACTGGTTGATGAGGAGGACCATGCAGACGGCCCAGAGTATCGCCTCGGCCCAGTCGCGGAGCCAGTGCTTGGACTGCTGCTTCATCTTCTGGGCGAGCCGTCGCTTCTTGCGGCGCGTAAGGACGCGCTCGGCGAGCGCCACGAGCGAGCCCGGTAAGTCGGTTGTAGGGGCCATCGTCTCGGAGGCTACCATCTTTGGCCCGCGTTGGCAAGCCTCGCCGCGTTGACAAGCCTCGCCGCGTCCTCCTATAATCCCGCGATGAAAGACGATAAGGCGATAACCCAGAAAGACATCGACGAGGCCTCCGTCGTCCTCGGGCCGGTGCTCGGCGTAAAGCCGCGCGTGTACGTACCGGCCGCCCTGGCCGCCGCCGCGCTCCTGGCGCTCTTCCTCCTGCTCCTCTACCCCGGTCTCAGGCGCCCCGGCGCCTACTACCGCTTCTCGGTTGATCCTCCGGGCGCCGCCGTCATGGTCGACGGGGCCTACGCCGGCCACGCTCCCTGCGAGGTCTTCCTCGCGTCAGGCAGGCGCGTAGTGCGCCTCGAGAGGCCGGGCTTCGCCCCCGCGGAGGCGGAACTCGCCGTCCGCGGGCGGGTCTTCGCCACGCTCGTAGCCAAGCCCCGCGTCGACTACGCCGCGACCCTTACGCCATCCGATACGGCCGCGGCCCTCCGCGCCGCGGTAGCCGACTTCGCCGCCTGGAACCTCGTCGGCGCCCCGAGCGAGAGCTACCAGCTACCCATGGTCCTCTCCGACGCGGCCCGCGCCGTCACCCTGGCGCACGGCTCATACGCCCCGTCCGGCCTGGCTACCGCGGCCGTATCCTACGCCGCGAGCGCCCCCGCCCTCCGCGACGCCGCCCGCGCCGCCGTCCTGGCCTACTCGGGCTCGGCCGCGCCCACGCCGGCCACGCTCGGCCGCCTGGTATCGAGCCTGGCCCGCGAGCTGGCGCGCGATCCGGCCGCGCTCGCCGCGCTGGCGCCCTACCTGGGCGCCGCCGACAGGGCCCGCCTCGAGGCCTCGCCGTCCTATAGAACCCTGGCGAGCGCCCTCGCCTCCGCCGGGCGCGGCGACAGGCCCTCCGTATCGGCGGCCGCGCCCGTCGCCGGAGTCTCCCTGGTCAGGCTAGGCCCCGGCGTGGCCGTCATAGGCGCGGGCACGGCCCTGCCAGCGACCGTACCCGTGGAGGCCTTCAGCCTGGCGGTCCGCGAGACGACCGTCGGCCAGTGGCGCCGCTTCCTCTCGGACCGACCCGAATGGGGCCCGGAGGCGACGGCGAGCCTCGTAGCCGAGGGGCTCGCTTCCGAGGATTACCTCAAGGGCCTATCCGAGGCCGACGACGGGGACGCGCTCCGCTACGTCTCCCGCCCGGCCGCCGAGGCCTACTGCGCCTGGCTATCGGCGAAGGCGCCCGCGGGCTATCGCTTCGCCCTGCCTACCGAGGCCCAGTGGACCCTAGCCGCCCAGGCTTCCGGCGCCTCCGCCAAGGCCGTCGCCGCGCTGGCGGACTCGGGCTTACCCGCCCCGAGGCGCCCCGAGGCCCTCGGCCTCGACGCGGCCGGCCTCGCGGGGCTCCTGGGCAACCTCTGGGAGTGGTGCTCCGATCCCTACGCCGTAACGCCCGCGGCCGGCCGCGAAGCGCGGCGAGGCTTCCCCTCGAGCGAGGGCGTGGTGCGCGGCGGCTCGTGGGCCAACCGTCCCGAGCTCGTCGGCCTCGCCTCGCGGGGGGCGGCTCGCCCGTCCGACTGCACGGCCTACGTCGGCTTCCGCCCGGCCCTCGTCCCCGCGTCCGACTAGAACCTGGAGTATCGATGGAAGGCACCAAGATCATAGCGACCAATCGCCGCGCCCGCTTCGACTACGTCATCGAGGAGACCCTCGAGTGCGGCGTCTGCCTGCTCGGGTCGGAGGTCAAGTCGCTCCGCGCCGGCAAGGTGTCGTTCCCCGACGGCTACGCCGCCTTCGAGGGCGGCGAGCTGTGGCTGCGCAACGTGCATATAGCCGAGTACGGCTGCAGCTCGGTCTTCAACCACGATCCCGACCGGCCCAAGAAGCTCCTGGCCCACGCTCAGGAGCTCAAGCGCCTGGACCGCCGCGTCCGCGAGAAGGGCTACACCCTGGTACCGCTCGACTTCCACTTCAAGAAGGGCCGCGTCAAGGTGGAGCTGGGGCTCTGCAAGGGCAAGAAGTTCGCCGACAAGCGCGAGAGCATCAAGGATCGCGACGTCCAGCGGGACCTGCAGCGGGAATTCCGCGACAGGCAGCGCTAGCGGCATGGGCGGCCTGCGCATCACCGGCGGGACCCTCAAGGGTCGGCGCGTCGAGGTTCCCTCGGGCGACCTGGAGATACGCCCCGCCATGGACCGCATGCGGGAGTCGGTCTTCTCCGCCCTCGGCCCCCTGGACGGGATGTCCTTCCTGGACCTCTTCTCCGGCTCGGGCGTCGTGGCCCTGGAGGCCTACAGCCGCGGGGCCTACCCGGTGTCCTGCGTGGAGCGCGACCGCGCCAAGCTATCCGCCCTCATTCGCAACGTCTCCATGGCCGAGCGGCGCATCGACTGCCACTGCGTGCCGGTCGAGCGCTTCGTGCTCCGCTGCGAGGCCCGCTATAGCGTGGTGTTCTGCGACCCGCCCTTTCCCTACGCCTACAAGGCCGACCTGGTGCGCTCCATAGCCGACAGGGGCCTCGTGGAGCCGGGCGGGCGCCTCCTCATCCACTACCCCTCAGGCGACGCCCTGCCCGAGCGCCACGCCGACCTCGTTACCGCGGAGGAGCGGGAATACGGCAGGTCCATCGTGCGCGTCTACGAGCGCCGGGCCGAGGATACCGAGCCCGAGGATTCTGATCCCGTAGATACGGCCTACCGGCACGAGTGAGGCGACAAGTATAACGCGTCTTTCCTTGTTTTCAATAAGATCTCGACGTAACCTTGACAAAGAATTGATTATTTAAGGTAAGTCAATTATAGTGTTCGCGTAAGACCGTAAGTAGGCGCGCTCTTCGCCAGGACGGAGCCTTGATGTCATTGACGGAATTGAAAAATTTCCCCGAGGGCGGCCTCATAAAGACCGTCGACGAACCGAACAAGGACCTTTCGCCGTCGGAGAAGGCTCAGCTCAACAGGCGCGGCAACGCTATCTACAATTCGGGCGATATAGAAACCGCTCGACGCATCTTCCAGACCACGGGCTATTCCGATGGCCTCATCCGGGTCGGCGAGACGTACCTGCGCTTAGGTAAGCCCGTCGACGCGCTCAAGATGTTCAAGCTATCGCACGATCAGGCTCGTTCGGACGAGCTGATAGAGAAAGCCGCCCTGGCGATTAGGAAAATGCTCGAGGAGAAGGAAAAAGCATGAGCGACGCAACCAGCCAGCATGACGAGAACGCGTTCGACGCCGGGATGGCCCCCCAGCAGAACGGCGAGCTCGCGGAGATCGCGGAACTCTCCAAGAAGGGGTACCAGTACCTCAAGGAGAACCGGGTCGGAGACGCCGAGCGGAATTTCAAGAAGATCCTGGAGAACGATCCCGAGAACAACTACGCCCTCGTCGGGCTGGGAGACGCGGCCCGCAAGCGCGGCGCCCACCGCGACGCCGTCGACGGTGCGTGTGTGGAGCCCGTTGACCTGCGAGAC
>CAZNNA010000247.1:3205-5396 GCA_964573825.1 uncultured Treponemataceae bacterium | reverse complement strand
GCGACGGCCTCGGCCATGCCGGGGTTGAGCTTGAGGGCCCGGGCGTAGAGCTCGTAGGCCTTGGCCGGATCGCCCAGGGCCTCCGCCACGGAGGCGTAGCGGAACCACCAGCGCGCCATGCCGGGCTCGCGGTAGACGGCCAGCGCGTAGGCTATGTCGGCGTGGTCGTAGCGCTTCTGGCGCAGGTAGGCCTCCGCCATGTAGAAGTAGGCGGTAGAGACGCGCTCGCCGTACTCCCCTACGTTCTCGATATAGCGCTGTAGGTGCTTGAGCGCCTTGGCGTCGTCTCCCAGGTGAAAGTAGGCCTCGCCCATCACCTCGACCACGCGCGCGTCGAACTTGACCTTGAGGGCGGCGACGCCCAGGTCCACGACCTCGCGGTAGCGCTCCAGCCGGAAGAGGCTCCAGCACTTGACGGTGTAGGCGTCCATGCGCGACGGATCGGCGGACAGCTCCGCGTCGCAGACGGCCACCGATTCCTTGTACTTGGCCACGGCCTCGGCCCGCTTACCCGCGGACTCCAGGTCTCGCCCCTGCCGGAAGATGAGCAGGGCGTCGGCCTTGGGCGCCGCTGCCGGGGCGGTCGAGAGGGCCGCCGGCGGCGTTCCCAGGACGGCGGGCGCTTCCTGGGCGACGGCGGCGGCGGCGGCCGCGGCCAGGACGAGCAGGGCTGGTAGATGGGCTCTGGATCGCATCGAATGGCTCCCGAAATAAGCAAGGGGTCGAGGAGGACGCCCTCGCGGGCGTACCCTCGACCCCATTATGGCCTATGGCCCCGATCGGATCAATGGGAGCGCGGCTAGCGGCCCCGCAGGTACTCGTTGATAGCCGCGGCTGCTCGCCGGCCCTCGCCCATGGCCAGGATGACGGTCGCGGCTCCGAGGACTATGTCGCCGCCGGCCCAGACGGCGTCCAGGGCGGTCTTCTGGCTCTCGTCCACCAGTACGTGGCCCTTCTTGTCCACGGCCAGGCCCGGCGTCGTCTTGGCGAGGAGCGGGTTGGAGTCGTTGCCCACCGCCACTATCACCGTGTCGTAGGGCACCGCGCGCTCGGAGCCCTGGATTGCCACCGGGCTGCGGCGGCCGGAGGCGTCGGGCTGGCCCAGCTCGTAGGACAGGACGCGCAGGCCGCGCACGATACCCTTGTCGTCGCCCAGGACCTCGGTCGGGCTGGAAAGGAAATCGAACGCGATCCCCTCCTCCATGGCGTGCTCCACCTCCTCGGCGCGGGCGGGCATCTCCTCGCGGGTGCGCCTGTAGAGCACGTGCACCTCCTCGGCGCCAAGCCTCAGGGCCATGCGCGCCGAGTCCATGGCGACGTTGCCGCCCCCGAGCACCGCCACGCGGCGCGAGGGATAGATGGGCGTGGCCGCCTTATCCTTGTCCCAGGCGCGCATGAGGTTGGCCCGCGTCAGGTACTCGTTGGCGCTGAAGACTCCCACCAGGTTCTCGCCGGGTATGTCCATGAACTTGGGAAGGCCCGCGCCAACGCCGATGAAGGCCGCGTCGAAGCCGTCCTCCTCCAGGAGGGCCGCCAGGGGGCGCGTGCGTCCCACCAGGGTGTTGAGCTCGAAGGTCACGCCCATGCGCTCCAGCTTATCGGCCTCCTCCCGCACTATGGCCTTGGGCAGGCGGAACTCGGGAATGCCGTAGACCATGACGCCGCCGGGCTTCTGGAAGGCCTCGAAGATGACGACCTCGTGGCCCTCGCGGCGTACGTCAGCGGCCACGGTCAGGCCCGCGGGTCCGGCTCCCACCACCGCCACCCGCTTGCCCGTGGGCGCCGCGACGTGGGGTACGGGAGCCCCTCCGGAGGCGCGCTCCCGGTCGGCGACGAAGCGCTCGACGCGGCCTATCTGAACGGCCTTGTCCACGCCCTTCAGGGCCTTGCCCAGCGTACAGTCGGCCTGGCACTGCTTCTCCTGCGGGCAGACGCGCCCGCAGATGGCCGGCAGGAGGTTGGCCTTGCGTATGACGTCGGCCGCGCCCCTGAAATCGCCGTCGGCGGCCAGGCGCAGGAAGCCGGGTATGTCTATGGACACGGGGCAGCCCCGCACGCAGGGCGCGTTCTTGCACTGCAGGCAGCGGGCGGCCTCGACGCGGGCCTGGGCCTCGGCGTAGCCCAGGGCTACCTCGTCCATGTTATGGGCCCGTACGGCCGGCTCCTGGCAGGGCATGTCCTGCACGGGCAG
>CAZNNA010000247.1:0-3195 GCA_964573825.1 uncultured Treponemataceae bacterium | reverse complement strand
CTCCTTGCCCGCCATGCCCTCGAGGGTAGCCTTGGCCTTGGCGCCCAGGTCGGTTACGCTCGTCATGTTCATCGATCTCCCCCGTTAGCGGCCTTGGCGGCGTCGGCCATGGCGTGCAGGCGGCACTTCCCGCCCTCGTGGTAGTCCTGGTGCGAGGCGTCCTCCAGCGGCTTGTAGGCGCGGAGGCGCAGGAGCATGCCGTCCCAGTCCACCTGGTGCGCGTCGAACTCCGGCCCGTCCACGCAGACGAACTTGGTGCGGCCGCCTATGGACACGCGGCAGCCGCCGCACATGCCGGTGCCGTCTATCATTATCGTGTTGAGCGACGCGAACGTCTTGACGCCGAAGGGCCGGGTGGTCTCCGCGCAGAACTTCATCATGACGGGCGGACCGATGGTCACGGCCAGGTCGGGCTTGGGCGAGGCCTGGCAGAGCTCCTTGAGCGGCTCGGTGACCAGGGCCTTGCGGCCGTAGCTGCCGTCGTCGGTCACCACGATGAGCTCGTCGGCGATGGCGCGCATCTCGTCCTCCATGATGACGAGATCCTTGGTGCGCGCGCCTATGATGATGGTCACCCTGTTACCGGCCTGCTTGAGCGCCTGGGCTATGGGGTGCATGGGCGCCACGCCTATACCGCCGCCCACGCAGACCGCGTGCCCGAAGCGCTCTATATGGGTCGGGTTGCCTAAGGGCCCGAGAACCGCGGCTATGGAGTCGCCGGCCTCGAGCTCCGCCAGGCGATGCGTGCTAGCGCCGACGGTCTGGTAGATCAGGGTGATGGTCCCGCGCTGGGGATCGGCGTCGGCTATGGTCAGCGGGATGCGCTCGCCATAGTCCACGTCGGTCTGCACGATGACGAACTGGCCGGCCTTGCGCTCGCGCGCGATATGGGGCGCCTCCACGTCGATGCGGAATACCTCGCCCGACAGGCGCGACTTAGCCACTATCTTGTTCACCGTTCCTCCTCATTGCCACGGCCCCGCGTAGGCCCCGGGGCGCACCTATCATAGAACATACCCGACGCATCGTCGAGCGCCGCCCGGCCTTGCCGGGCTCGGGCGCGCGCTTTAACGGCGTCTCGCAGGCTTCATATTATCATTATTTTTGTATCGATATCAAGAGTACAATAACATGATTTCTTATTTCTAGACCCAGTTAGTTTCAACGACATTTCCGTGCTATAGTCGAGCTTCCGCACATCGCGCGCAACTAAAACGCATTTCACGGAGCCCGTCGATGAGAAACGTCACCGTACAGCGCCTCGCCTGGGAACACGCCACCCCATGACCCTCCCCCTGCACCAGGGCAGCCTTCAAGAGGAGGCCCTCTTCAGGCCTGAGGACTTCCTGGCCTACATGAAGGCCCAGGGGCGGGTGTCGGAGGAGGAGCCCGCGCCCCTGGCGGTGATACTGTCGTACCAGGCGGGGCTCTTCGACCACGTTGCCAGGCGCCACGAGGTGCGCCGTCACTCGGGGTACTTCAAGCACCACCTGGCCTATCTAGAAGAGACCGGCGGCGCGGTGGCCATAGCGGGGCGCTTCGGCATAGGGGCGCCGGCGGCGGCGGCCATGCTGGAGGAGCTCATAGCCTTCGGGACGCGGGCCTTCGTGTCAATAGGTACGGCCGGCGCCCTGGTGCCGGGCCTACGGCCGGGAGACGTGGTGCTCTGCACGGGAGCGCTGCGCGACGAGGGCGTTTCCTACCATTATATCGACGCTGGCGAGCCCGCCATACCCGACCCGCCCCTGACCGCCTCGCTCGGCAAGGCCTTGGCAGAGGCCGGCATAGCCCACGCGACGGCCAAAAGCTGGACCACCGACGGCCTCTATAGGGAAACCAGGTGCGGGCTCAAGGCGGCCGTTGCCGAGGGAGCCGCTACGGTAGAGATGGAAGCATCGGCTCTCTTCGCGGTGGCCCGCTACCGGGGAGTGCCCCTAGCCTCGGCCTTCACCATCAGCGATACCCTAGCGGAGCCGGAATGGCAGCCTGAGTTCCTGTCCAAGGACACGGGAGACGGCCTCGAGCGCCTCTACGGGGCGGCCCTGGCGGCCCTTCGAGATACGGGGAGCATCAAGCAGTAGATTACGTTGGCGTCGCCAGCGAAAGAATATCTCGGCCGGACGCATCCCCTAGGCATGCGAGACCGGCGTAATGAACGGAGGCGCGCATGCGCGTACGGAATTTGGCACTGCTCATCGCCGCGACCATGGTGGTCGCGGCTCTCTCGTCCTGCACCACGAGTAACCTGACCACGAACAAGACCGGTTGGTCCAATTACGCAGGCATCGCCATCAAGGACTATACCGTAGTCGGCCACGTACGCGTCGAGTCAGAAGAGGTGACGGCCATCGGTCCCCTACGCCTCACCTCGAGCTATACCGGCGGCAAGGTCACCTACGACATGCTCATAGCGGCGGCCAAGAAGGCAGGCGGCGACGACATCATCAATGTCCGCATCGACTCGACCGGCGATAGCAAGCGAAGCCTCTTCGACTTCTTTACCGGCTATACCAGCAAGCGCCTGTATATCGGCAACGCCCTGGCCATCAAATACACGGCGGCCCAGCCCAACTTCAGGGACCATGACACGGGCGGCGATCCCTCCGGTATCATCAGCGATGGGCAGGGCGGCCTCATAGGGAACCTAGCCAGCGGCCTCGGTTTCTAGGTAAACGAGGCCTCGTACGTACGAGGGCCGGCGGCGGTTCCCCCGGTCGGCCCTCCTATCCCTGCCTGAGTCGCTAGGGCACGCTGCCGGCGGCTCTCGGCTCCTCAGCGAGGCCCTTCGCCCCGCGCATCTTGTATAAAACCGCTAAAAATCCTACTATATCGACGTTCATGGCAACGCGCGTTCATCCATAGACTTCATCTGCCTCACCCGTAGCGCCGCGCGTGAACTACCACACCCCAAAGGAACCCGTATGGCCAATACGAAGAACATGGTGATGATCGACGGCAACACCGCCGCCGCTCACGTCGCCCACGCGTGCTCCGAGGTGATCGCCATCTACCCGATCACCCCCAGCTCGCCCATGGGAGAGCTGTCCGACGAATTCTCCGCCCAGGGCAGGAAGAACATCTTCGGCACCATCCCGCAGGTCGTAGAGATGCAGTCCGAGGCCGGAGCGGCCGGAGCCGTGCACGGCGCGCTGACCACGGGCGCCCTGACCACGACCTTCACGGCCAGCCAGGGCC
>CAZNNA010000246.1:0-5424 GCA_964573825.1 uncultured Treponemataceae bacterium | reverse complement strand
TCCTTAGAGGTGGTAGGCGACCGATAGGGTCGCGTCGAGGAAGAACCCGACCATGTTCTGGGTCGCGTCGGTGTAGAATTGCGGGATGACGTTGCCGAAGAGCTTGAGAGAGTAGCTCATGTCCTGGGAGGCCTTCCAATGGAAGGCGGAGCCGAACCTGAAGAGCCCGTCGATATGCTTGGCCGAGCCGAGCGACGATATGGCCACGCCGAGGCCCGCGCCCGGGGCAATGGCGAAGGAGCCGAGGGTGAAGTAGCGAGCCGCGCTGAGGGAGAGCGGGGCCAGGAAGAGCGTGTTGTCGCTCATGGTGCCTATGAAGCCTCCCGATAGCACGCCCTCTAGGGCCCACTCCGGGCTCAGGAAGCCGGCGTAGGCCAGCGAGAAGGAGAAGCCGGGATAGGCGTTCGCGGGCTGGAAGCCGGCGGGCATAGAGGCCGAGGCGGTCGGGTGATAGAAGCCGAGGGGGAAAACGGCGCCGACGGATAGCGAAA
Organism: uncultured Treponemataceae bacterium; assembly: GCA_964573825.1. Taxonomy (GTDB): domain Bacteria; phylum Spirochaetota; class Spirochaetia; order Treponematales; family UBA12059; genus SZUA-370. Next base: position 4,933 of record CAZNNA010000246.1, on the reverse strand, counting down.
GGATACCGTCGCCCTTCTCGAAGCCGTTGAAGGTCTTGGAGGTCAGCCCTACGGTCTCCTTGCCTTCGGTCGTCGGTTCCCGGGCGGCTTCCTTGGTTGCCTCCTGGGCGAAGAGGCCCGAACCCAGGGCCAAGGCTAGTATCGGTATGGAAAGGGGTAGTGAGCGCATCGATCCTCCGTAGGGTCAGCACGATGATAGGCAGGCGACTATAGCACGCGCCTCGCCGCTCTGAAAAGGCGCGAAGCCGTTGCCGGTTACCGCTAAATCGTGTCTCGGCGGGCGCGGATCGATGCTACCCGCGCCGCGCCGAGCGTCTCCCAGGCCGAGGAGCTCGCGTCCCCGGGCGTCCATTCGAGGCGGACCAGGGAGAGTAGGCAGGTCTTGGCGCGGAAGGAGGGCGGCTGCCCGTCCGATCCTAGGCTGCGAGCCAGGTCCTCGGCCGCCTCCGATGGGCCGGGCAGGGTGGCGAGGTAGCAGCCGAGGCCGGCCGCGAAGGGCCCCGGGACGTAGCCCGGCGAGTCGGTGCCGGAGCCCGCCGCGGCTAATTGCCCTAAGGCGCGCAGTTCGCCTATGGCGGCGCGGGCGGCGAGAGCCGCGTCCGGGGAGAAGGCGAGGAAGGCGTCTCGCCCGCTATAGGCGTAGCCGGCTAGCTCGAACCTGAGCCCATGATCGCGGGCGAGCCTCGATAGCGTGTCGCCGCCCGGAACGGACGAGAGCCAGGCCAGGACGGGCGCGTCGAAGTAGGCGCGGGCGCTCGGGACCCCCAGGGCCCACGGCCCGCGGCGTAGCTCGGAGAGCGCGCTCTCGACGTTGCCCGGGGGAACCAGGGCGAGGGCCAGGGAGCTGACTGGGGCGCTGGCGGTATCGCTTGTACCGGGCATGAAGCCATAGTATACTTGCCGCATCCGACTGTAAAGGAACGATACAGCCATGGTTCATAAGGTGGAACGCATAGCGACGCGCCTGACCTCGATCATCTCGTCCTGGCCCGGCGTCGAGTGCATCCTCTCCTGCGAGGCCTCGGAAACGGACGTCCTCGATCCCTATTTCGCCCTGGTACTGGATGTATACTGCTCGGCTCCCATACCGGCGACGGTAGAGCGGCAGGCCTTGTACGAGGATCCGGGAGCCTTCGAGACGTCGCGTTCCGGCGAGAAGGATCGCTTCTTCCTCGAGGGCTTGCCCATACGCATCGAATTCAAGCGTACCAAGACCGTGGATTACCTAGTCGAGCGCCACTTCGACGCCATGTGGCTCTACGGCGCCACCGGTACCTACATGATCTATAGGCTCGTGCACGGCCGCGTCCTGTTCTCCAGGTCGGACTGGCTATCGGCTACTCGACAATCGCTCAAGGACATAGACCCGGAATTCTGGGAGAGGCTCCGAGAGGCTTACAACCAGAAGATAGAGCATTGCCTCTCCGACCTCGGGGGAGCGGCGCTCAAGGACGACAAATTCTTCTACTTCGTGTCGCTCGCAGGTTTCATGCGCGCCTGCGCGTCGGCGCTCTTCGCCTTCAACAAGGCCTGGGAGCCTTCGGAGCGCTACATGACCGACGCGCTCATGAGCCTTCCGCGACTGCCCGAGGATTTCCAGGGGCGCTGGTCGATACTACTGCGGACCGACGGCTCCGTGGAGCCGGCTAAGCGCTTTCAGGTCGCCCAGCTCATCGCGCGCGGCGTCATTGCGATCTCCTAGCCTCCTCGCGCTCGCGGCCTTGCTCATAGGCTCGAGCGCCTGCTGCGGTCCTCGCTATATCGACGGCGTCTCCCTGGCCCTGCCGGACGGCGCCGTCGCGCGGCTCTCCCGGGAGGGGCGCCGAGCCAAGGGCGAGGACCCCGGCCTCGTCGCGCCGGGAGCCGCTGCTCGCTTCGTCCTGGAACGGCCCGTCAAGGTAGCCGCCGCGAGCGACCTGGCCCTGCGCCTATCCTCCCCGGAGCCTATCGCCTCCGGGACGAGGCTCGTCGTCAGGGCGGCCGCCGCGGAGGAACGCTTCGAGCTGCCCGCCGGGCGGTCCTACGAGCTACGCGTATCCTTACCCGCCGAGGCGACCGTGGGATCCGTGGAACTCGAGTCGGGTTCTGCCCTGGGGCTGGAGGGGCTATCGATAGAGCCGGCCTTCTCGGGCCTCAGGCGTATGGGGGACCGGCTCCTCGTCGATGCCGCTAGCTCGAGGGCCCTCGCGGCCACGGGCGGCAAGGCGCTATCGCTCCGAAGCGGGGCTGGGCTAGACGCCTCCGTGATCGCGACGGCGAATCGCGGAGGAAGGGTTACTGTCCTATCGCGGGGCGGCGGCGGCTTCGCCGCGGTCCTGGCTCCCGGCGAGTCGCTGGCCCTGCCGCTCGAGGCCCTCGGCGCTGATATCGAGGTTGCCGCGGAGGGAGGACTCGAGGCGGCTTACCTGGAGCCCGGACGCGGCGCGCCGCTGGCCGATCTCCACGCGGCGCTCAGGCTAGAGCCGGCGGGCGCCGCCGGCTATCGCCTGTTCCGCTGGGACCTGCTGCCCGGAACCCTCGTCTTCGTCTTCGACGACTACTCCGTCCAGGATCGGTTCCTCAAGCGCCTGGCCTTCTTCACGGAGAAGCCAGGCTTTCGCGGCCGCGTGGCAGGCGACGAGGAGATAGAGGCCCTGCACGGATGGAACGCCCACGACTACTCGACGGAGACGCTGGCGGCGTTCTTCAACGCGGCCGGCGCGGACCGCCTGAACGCCGACGAGCTTCGCCTGCGCGATATACTCCTGGCCTGGGGTCTCCTCGGCAAGGCCGAAGACAGCGGGACCGTTCGCTACGCGGGCGGGCGGGGCGCCGTCATGTCGGTGGCCCTGGAGACGGCGCCGTCGCTCAGGCGGCTCTTCATGGATCACGAGGCGTCGCACTCCGTATTCTTCCAGGATGCCGACTATCGCGCCCTGAGCGCTCGGCTCTACGAATCCCTGGGCCCCGAGGCGCTGCGCTTCTGGCGTCTCCATCTGGCTTGGCGTAATTATGATATAACGGATAAGTATCTTTGCGTCAACGAGCTACAGGCCTATCACGTGCAGCAGGGCGCGGCGAGGACCCGGGCCTACTTCGAGCAGCTCGCGGAACGGTTGGCCAAGGCCTATCCCGAGCGAGCCGAGGCCATCCTGGCGGACGGACGCGCGGCCGCCGAGGAATCCGAGCGCATAGCCCTTGCGCTCGACGGCTTCCTCAGGGACCGCTACGGGCTTTCGGCCGGGCGCATGGGCCGCGCGGTACGGGTACCGTAGTCGACCGGCGCGGCGGTACGCGGGCCCGAGGCTCCTTCCCTAGCGGCTCGCCTCTACGAGGCGCTCCGCCGTGAGGCGCTCCGCCGTGAGGCGCTCCGCCATGAGGCGAGCCTCCTTGAGCCGCGCGAGCTCGTCGCGGACTATGCCCAGGCACCAGGACCGGGTCTCCCCGAGCAGTCGCGACGGCTCGGGGGCCTTGTCACCGGCCTCGCGCCTGAAGGCGGCGGCCGAGGGCAGGATGGTCGTCCATGCGTCGCGCCCTTGGGCCGATAAACCGTCAAGGTAGGCGGCCGCCGGGCCGCTCGGTTCCGGCAAGGCCGCTAGCGCGGCCTCGTAAGCGGACAGGAAGGCGAGCGGGCTCTGGTAGGGGCGGCCGGCGGCGAAGACCCGGCCGGGTCGCCTGTCAGAGGCTCGTTCCGGGTAGTCGGTCGAGGCGCGTACGCCGAGCCCTCGGCGGCGGTCAACGTGGCAGGGAAGCTCGGAAGCCAGGCGCTCGAGCCGCTCCTTATAGGCCACGAGAGGCTTGGTCACGTAGCGGTACGACCCGTCGTCGTCCTCTTCCCTCTCTATGTTCTGGTTACGGTAGAGGAATTCGGCGAAGAGGGATTCCGCCGGCCTGAGGCGGGACTGGCGCGTATAGAAGTAAGGGTAGATGTACGTACCCCGCGCGTAGCTCTTGCCTAAGGGGTACGAGAAATCGGCGCCGTAGACGAGTACTCGCGAGGCCCCGAGGTACGCGGCCAGCGATACGGCCGCGTGGGTCACGTTGCCTCCCGAGGTATCGAGCACGGGAAAGGCGCGGAGCCGCGAGGCTATGTACCTGCAGAGGGGATGGCCTGAGGAGAAGAAGTAGGGGCGCGCGGCGAGGCGGGCCACCGTCGGCGGCGAGGCGAGGTCCAGGAAGAGCGGTACCGAGGTCGGTAGGCCGAGGGAGAAATGGTAGTAACTTATATGCTGGCAGTCGATGCTGACGACGGCGTCAGGCACTATGTCCCTCGCGAGCAAGGCCCTGAGGCTGGTATCGGTCGCTATGAGGAAAGCCCCCTTGGGCCTGGAGGCGAGTTCCCCCGCCGCCTCCTCGAGCGAGGGGCCCGCCGCGGTGACTATGGCCTCCCTGACGGTGGCGATCGGGGGCGTCGGCAGGTCGGAGCGGGCGAGGTTCCGGATGATGTTGGAGAACCATCGCTTCCCGAAGAAGGACTGCACGGAGTAGTCGTCGGATATGAGGGAGATAGCCCCGCGTATGGCCTCGGCAGCCCGCGAGAAGGCCTCGGGCATGGCGTCGGTCCGGCTTCGCAGGGGCAGCGAGACGAAGTCGCCCGTAAGCACGGGCACGTGGCTCGATGATACCGCCTCGTCGAGCTCGGCGTCGCTCGGATCGACGAGGAGGCGGAGTCGGCGATCGCCGAGCACGTGGGTCAGGTCTATCCGCTCGAGTACGGCCTTGACGGTACCGGCCCCGTATTCGACTATGAGGCCCTTGGTGACGCGGCCGGAGGCCAGTATGGCATCGATCTCGTACGCCGCCCCTAGGCCGAGGAACACGTAGAAACCGGACCGCGCCTGGTCCGTCGCCAGGCGCTCCGCCTCGCGGATCGGATCGAAGCGCGAGTGCATGAAGACGCGCCGGGAGCCGAGCTCCAGGTAGGGTACCAGGGATCCCGAGCGCGCCGACTCTA
>CAZNNA010000245.1:0-5466 GCA_964573825.1 uncultured Treponemataceae bacterium | reverse complement strand
TGCTCGCGGACGCTGGCGGAGACGGCCGCCTGGATGCCGACGGCCACCGCGAGGGTGAAGGCCAGGTACATGAAGAAGACTCGCTGCTGCCTAGCCTGGGCGGAGTCCGGCCGTTCCCAGGGTAGGGGCACGCGCTCCAGGTCCAGGCCCGGACGAGAGACGAAGCCGTCCATGCGCTCTCCGAGCAGGCGCCGGTACTCGCCTCCCGCGCCCTCGGGGGGCACGGCCCCGGATAGTACCGCGGCCGCCGCGTCGTCCGCCACCGCGTCGAACTCCACGGCGTCCCGGACGTTGAACTGGACCATGGTGACCACGTAGACGACGAGGCTCGCCGTCAGCGCCACCTGCCTCGTCGTGCTGCGGCGTTCCCGCTTGCGGTCGCCGATCTCGCGGATGCCGAGCATGTCACGCAGCCGGGAGAAGGCCACGTCGTTCAGGGAGGTCTGGGCCGAGGCGTAGACGAAGGCGCCGGCTATGTTGGATACGAGGACGACGAGGCGATCGGGCCTGATCATCTCAGCCGCCTTGCCCCGGAGCGCCATCATGAGTACGAAGCCGGCCGCGAAGCCTATGAGGTTGGCGACGAGGATGACCGCGGAGAAGCGAAGGATTCGCGTCCTCGTCAGCTCCGCCTCCTCGGCCGAGATGGCCTCTCCCGCCTCGAGGCGCTCCCCGACTCGCTGTATGCGCAAGGCTAGCAGGAAGATGACGGCTCCGAGCCCTAAGGCCGGAGGAAGCACCGTCGTGCCCATGAAGGACAGTACCAGGCCGGGCATCCCGGCCAGCCCGGAGATGCCGAGGATGAGGTTGTCCCTTAGGTAAGTAAAGACCTGCATGACGAGGTAGACGCCTAGTATCATGCCGACGGTATGGCCGAGGACCCTGAGCGCGAGCCGGTTCATCTTCATATCTTCGATTGTAGCCTAAAACCCGCGTTCACGGTAGCGACTGCGAGCCCCTCGGCCCTATAAACCGCGGCGCGTTTTCTGGTACTATGCCGGCATGGCAAACGAATCCCTCGGAGGGGCCTGCGTCGAGCTCGACGCCTCCGCCCTGGCCGGCCTCAAGAAGATGCCCGTGGACGTCTTCGACGACGTCTACCTGGGCGAGGTCAAGCCGGACGCGCTCGTCCTCTGCGTCGACGTGCGTAATTTCAGCAACTTCCTCTGCTCCCACGACGAGGCCGCCGTCTTCGGCCTCATCAAGGACTTCACGTCCAACCTCCTCTCCTGCGTCAACCAGTTCGGCTACGGCTGCTCCTACTACAAGCTCATGGGCGACGGAGCCATAGTCATCTGGGACAGCCTCTCGGAGGCTAGCGTCGCCGAGGCGATCGCCGTCTTCGATACCTACACCGAGTTCGTGGACGAGGAGCTCTTCAAGCCCTACCCCGACCTGGGCCTCGCCGGGGCCCTCGTCGTCGATAAGGTGTACAAGTACGAGATATCCGCCGAGGCCTCGCAGCTCAAGTACCGGGACTACGTCGGCTACGGCATCAACCTGGCCTGCAGGCTGCAGGCCCTGGCCCGCAAGGACGAGCTGGTGCTCAACGAGCGGCTGGCGTCGAGCGGCCTCGCGGCGGCCCGTCCCGACGAGTCGCCCGACATGCTGGCCGAGCTTCGGGCCCTCAAGGGCCTCAAGGACGAGGATAGGGCGCGGGCGTTCTTCTACCGCAAGCCCTGAGGCTTCCGGCGGGTCGTCGCGACGCGGCGCGTCGCGGCGAAGAGCGCCAGCAGTATGCCGAGCCCCGCCGCCATGAGCGCGGCGCCCGAGCCGAGGCCCGCGCGGTAGGCCGCGACCTCGCCGTAGCCCGCGGCCATGAGGCCGTCGATGAGCGGCCCGGTCAGGAAGGTCGCCGCCAGTCCCCAGCTCAGGAAGAACGTAGCGTTGTAGTAGGCGAAGTAGCGTCCCCGCCTCTCCGGCGGAATCAGGGTGGAGGCGAACGCGTAGGACGAGGCCGCCACGCAACCGTCCGATAGGCCCTTGAAGGCCGCTCCCAGGTAGACGAGCCCCAGGCTCGGCGCCAGGGCGTGCAGGAGGAGCGAGGCGACTCCTGCTCCCGTCCCGGCCGCGAGCAGGGTCCTGACGCCGTAGCGCCTCCCGAGCGCGCCTACGAAGAGCCCCGCGACTATGAGCACCGCCGACTCTACGTTGACCGCCAGGCTGATCTCCCTCGGCGAGGCCGCGAAGCCTTCCGCCAGGTCCATGTATTGCCCGCGGAACGCCCCGAGCGTGTTGATGCCCGAGTTGATGAGCAGCATGGCCGCTAGGAAGACGACGAAGACGGCCGTTCTCCCGCGACCCTGGGGCGCCCGGGCGTCCTCGCGCTCGGCCTCGGCCCCGCGCAGGCCCACGCCGCCCTCCGGCATGAAGAAGAGCGGTATCACCGAGAGTGCCATGACGGCCGCCGCGGCGAAGAAGATGCCGCCCTCGCGGTAGCCCCAGCCGGGGAAGGCCCTGCCGAGGCCGTCGTACAGGAGCCCTCCCAGGAGCGCCCCGACGATGCGCCCCACGCCGCCTATGCTGGCGAAGCGGCCCTGTACGGCGTTCCTCTCCTCCGTCGAGTAGGCGTCCGATATGTACGCGCTCCAGCCTATGTTCGACATGGACCAGAAGGCCTCTATGACGGTCAGGCCGGCTATCACCACGTACCCGGCCGACCTCGGCGTCGGCGCCAAGGCATGGAAGTACCACATGGCGACGTGGCCGACGCTCGCCAGGAGCTCGCCCACGATTATGAGCGTCCGTCTCCGCTGGAGCCTATCGGTCAGCCGTCCCCACACGAAGGTCTGGAAGAGCACGTTGAGGACCATCGGTATCGTCTCGAAGAGGGTCGTCTCCGTGACGGACAGCCCAAGGCCTGAACGCAGGTACACGGCCAGGAAGGTATAGAAGATGCCCCGCCGGAACATGGCGAGGGCCTGGAACGAGGAGAGTCCTAGGAATATTCGATCGTGCCGGAGCGGGGTCTTCATGGCGAGCGGTATCCTTGCGGGCCGGACCGCGGCCCGGCCGCAAGGTTCGCCCGGGAAGGCCCCGGGCGTCAAGGGCGGAGGGGCGTCGGGATGGAAGGATAGCCTTCCGGGAAGGCGAGCGTCCCCGTCCTGATACGCTCGGCCGAAACCGGAGCGGAGAAATGGTAGCCTTGCAGGAAGCGGGCGCCTCCCGCCACCGCGAGCGTCATCACGGACTCGTCGGAGATATGCTCGGCCACGACCGGTATGCCCGCCTCGGCGCAGAAGGCGGTCATGCCGCGGTAGAGCTTATAGGCGTCGCTTCGGACCGCTATCTCCTTGACTATATCCCCCGCGGCCTTGACGGCGTCGAAACGCGTCGCCAGGAGGCTCGCGTAGTTGGAGTAGCCGGAGCCGAAGTCGTCCAGGAAGACGAGGCCGCCCTCCTCGTGCACGAAGTCCACGAAGCCAATGACCTCCTTGGCGTTGTCGAGCCGGGCCTGCTCGGTGATCTCGACGATAAGGGCCGAAGGCCCTCCCCTGAGCGAGCGGAGCGCCTCCTTGAGCGCCGCGCGGAAGCAGGGGCGCGTGATGTCCCTATACGTAGCGTTGAGGCTGACGGAGTGCCCCGTGTCCCGCGCCGTCGAGGCCGCCGCCTCCAGGATGAAGGAGGTCAGGTGATTGTCGAGGCCCAGGCGGAAGGCAGCGTCCAGGTAGCGCTCGGGCGAGACGGGACGGCCGTCCGCCTCGAGGCGTATCAGGGCCTCGATGAAGCCTATGCCGCCGCGCTCCAGGTCGTAGACCGGCTGGAACATCGGGGCGAAGCGGCGATCGTCTATGGTCCGTATCAAGGCCGGCGCCCTACGGCGCAGGTCCCTCTCGCAGTCCTCCGCTCCCTTTCGGTCGCGGTGCAGGCAGGCCGCCTGCGAGGCTAGGCAATCGGACAGGGCGGCGGATAGCTCGCCGAGCAGCTCGCGGGGACTCTCCGCGCCCGAGGGCCGGTAGGAGGCTACCCTGGCCACGAAACGCAGCGGAGTTCCCGGTACGGCCGGCGTCGAGGAGAGCGTCTCCAGGATGCGACGGGTCAGGCGCTTGGGGTCGGAGCCTGGGGCCAATATGGCGAAGAATTCGTTCTCGCCGGCTCGGTAGAGGGCGGGCTCGCCGTCCCCCTCCTCGAGGCACGACGATAGCGCCGCCTTGGCCCGGAGGGCTATGTCCCGGGCGGTTTCTCTCGGGCAGACGACTGCTATATCCCTCAGGTTGGATACGTGTACGGCGAAGAGCGTCGCGCCGTCCCCCAGGCTCCGCGCGCCGAGGGCCTCGGCGTTGGGCAGGCCGGTCTCGGCGTCGAAGTAGCGCCGCTCCACGAGACGGTCGATCTGCCTGCGATGACGGAACTCGGTGACCGCCGCTATGGCGCCGAGTATGACGTAGGCGATCGTTCCCATGGCCAGGATCGTCGGCGAGAGGACCGACGTGCCATGCGGGAGCGCGCCGAGCATCAGGGCGAGGCCGAGCGACGAGGCCAACGCCAGGAAGGCGGCGGAGGCCGCCAGTCCGAGGCGAGGGCCGAGGGTCAGGAAGGCGATCGCGGGGAAGCAGAAGAACAGTACGATATAGGCGTCCCGGGCGTAGGGTAGGAAGAGCGTCAGGGCGAAGCCCGAAACCAGGCTCAGGACGATGGTCACCTGGATGAAGGGCCCGAAGGGGCGCCTGGAGGCCACCGCCGCGAACGCCATGAGTAGGAAGGCCGGGATCAGGTAGTTCAGGAGAGGCGGGGAAATGCCGCGTAGGAGGTCGCAGGCCAGGAAGCCGAGGGGTATCGAGGCCCCGACGAGGTATCCCGCTATGGCGGCTATCCTCTGGAAATTCCTGGAGTCCTGACCCACGCCCGCCCGCGCCGCATCCCAATCGAAGCCGGACCCGGCCCGGCTAGCGCTCGAGAGCGGCTCGCGGCTCGCCCTGGGCGACTTACGTGCTTGTACCATGCAACGATCCAGCGCGGGTGGTACGCAAGTGATGTATGAGCATCGTTCGGGTAGGTTACTCTAGTATCTCGAATCTGTCGAGCGAATCGTCGCTCGCGTCGATACGGCTCCCTTACCGGAAGCGATCGCCGGGTCCCCGCCCGCGAGGGCGGGGTGCCCGGCTCAGTCCTCCAGCTCGATGAGCCGGGCCAGGGCGTCGTACCTGGCGCGTACCAGGCGCAGCTCGGCCTCGCTTATCTTGGCCTCGGCGGGTATGGCGAAGAGGCTCTTCTTGGCCTCCTCGAAGGCCTTGATCATCTGGGCCTTGGTATCGGCGTCCAGGGCGGGATTCTTCCTGGTCTCCGCTATGGCCTCGTCGAGCTCCTTGACCATTTCGGGATTGGCCTTCTCCATGTGTACGAAGGCGAGGGTCGCGAAGGTCGTGCCGGCCACGTACTCGAAGCGCTCGGTCTTCCAGCCCTTGCCTTTAAGGAAGGCCGAGAAGTCCGCGCTGGCCGTGAAGGCGGCCCCGAGGCCGGATGATA
>CAZNNA010000244.1:0-5480 GCA_964573825.1 uncultured Treponemataceae bacterium | reverse complement strand
TCCACCCCCACCACCCGCTCCCCCACCTTGGAATTGCCGGCATCGTAGACTCCTACGGTCAGGGTCAGTGCCTCGTTGAGGGGCAGGTCCGCTATAGTAAGGGTAGCGCTCGAGGCGCCGGCTTCCAGGCTGGCGGTAGCGCTACCGACCTCGGAGCCGTCGGCCTTGGTAACGGCGGCCTTGACGGTCCTGCCGTCGGGGTGGATGAACCTGGGGCGAGCGCCCGCGAGCTCGGCCTCGCCTATGGCGCGGCGGATAGGCTCGGGAACGTCGCTCGCGAGGTCGGCGGGTATGGAGAGGCTCAAGGACAGGCTACCCCCGGCGCTACCCTGGACGGGCGAGCGGCAGGAGGAGAGGGCAAGGAAGAGGGCTATCCCGGCGAGGGGCAGGAGGCGAGCTACTACGCTAAGGCGTTTCATGACGCATACTCCGAACGATAGATGATTTATGATGAGGCGCCTTCTACGAGGCGCAGGTCCTTAGGTGGCGCTACGCGTAGCATACTAAACGCTTAATTATATTCTGTACCATAGCACAGCGCAAGGAATGAAAAAAGAGGCGGGAAGCCTACGATCGCGCTATAGGCCTGCTCGCGCTGCGCCTTATAGCCGTAAGGCAACCCTCCATGCAGCAATCGGGGCTCACTGTACCCCTAGCGGCCATCCTCCCGTCTCTTAACCGCGGCGCTGGCGCCCGGCTCGGTCGCGTACAATAATAAGGGCTCCCCGAAGGGAGCCCTTGCCGCTAATGGCTTCGTACGAAGGTTTAGCGGATCTTGAACCTGATACCCGCGGCAGGCGACAGCACGAGGGCGCTGGTGAAGAAATCGGAAGTCTCTACGAGCTGGAACAAGCCGTACATGCCATGGAACGAGGCGTATAGGGCCATCTGGGGATTAACGTTATAGGCGGCGCTCACCAGGGCGCCCGGGCCGAGCGTCATATAGACTGCCGCGGTCTTCGTGTAATCCTTGGGCATAAGCATGGTCGCCCCATAGCCGAGGCCGGCGCCTACGATGAGATCGATAGCGTTGAAGGTCATCCGGTACCCAAGGCCTCCGACGACATTGACGTGCATCTTGGTCGAGTAAAGATCCATCGGTATCTTGACGCTCTGGCTGCCGATAGTTACGGAGCCGCCGATAGGCATTCCCAGCGATCCGACCAGGGCCAGGCCCAGGGTCTCGCCCTGGAAGGTCTGGAACGATACGGCGATCGCGTCAACCTTGGTACCGACCTTAACCCCTGCGATTTCTTCATTGAAGCTATCGGATACGTAACCGATACCGACTCCCGAATACACCTGAGCGGACGCGCCCGCGACCAAGGCGCAGGCGGCGAGCAGGATCATGATGGCCTTCTTCATAAATTCCTCCATAAAATAAAAATATAATGAGACCTCTATGCCGATCCTACGCGAGCGCGGCCCGACCTGTCTAGGCCTCGAGCAGGCACCGAACGGTAGGCCCGAGGCCCGGCCCTACGGCGCCGTGGGCGCCGCCAGGTTGCGCAGCCATCGCTCCTTCTTGAGCCAGCGATGGGCGACGAACCACTTGACGAAGTCGGTCAGCTTGACGAGGCCGTACATCGCCACCGGGCCTATGGGCGTCAGGATGGCCAGGGCGAAGGCGGCGGGGATGAAGAGCGCGTAGGTCACGCCCACGTCGACGACGACGCCCATCATGGTGTCGCCGCCCGAGCGCGACACGGCGAACTGGGCGTTGAGGAGGGTCCACAGGGGCAGGTAGACCGCTATGACGAGGAGGAGCCCGCGCGTCACGGCCGTGGCGGCGCTCGTCAGGTTCATGAAGACGATGGGCACGGCCGCTATGCTGGCCGCCTGGACCAGGGCGACGACGCAGCCGGCGACCACCGAGCCGCTGATGATCCAGCGCGCCTTGACCCGGGCCTCGGGCAGCTTGTCCGCCCCCAGGAGCCCGCCGACGACGACGCCGGTGGAGACGTGTATGCCGGTGAACACGAGGAAGAAGATATTGGCTATGGCCCAGCCCGCGGACATGCCGGCCACGACCTCCGCTCCGCCGCGGCCGTTATAGAGGGCCGTGGTCACGGTCTCCGAGACGACCCAGCTGGTCTCCGACAGCAGCATGAGGCTGGACTTGCCCAGGATCTCCCGGAAGAGCGACCAGCGGGCCTTGAGGAGCCTGAGGAGCGGCACGTAGAAGGGGGCCTTGGACCTATGGGCGTAGATGACGAAGGCCAGCACCTCGACGCCTCGGGCTACGTTCGTCGCGATGGCCGCGCCGGCTATCTCCAGGCGCGGAGCTCCAAGGTTACCGTATATTAATATCCAATTAAAGAAGGTATTGACCAGGGTGGCCGAGACCGATATGGCCAGGGGCACGCCGGGCTTCCCGATCTCGCGGAAGGCCGTTCCTATGGACTGGGACAGGCCCATGGGTATGAACATCCAGGACACGAGGCGCAGGTAGTCGGCGCCGCCGGCCACGATCTCCGCCTGGGCGGCGTTGCCGTGCGTCATCACGGAGATGAGGGCCGCCGGCATGACCTGGCAGACGGCGAAGTAGAGCGCCGATACGCCCATGGTCATGATGGCCTTGAAGCGGTAAGCCTGGCGCATGCCCTCCTCGTCCTTGGCGCCCCGGAACTGGGACATGTAGATGCCGCCCGCGCCCGACAGCGTCATCATGATGACGAGGTACACGAAGTTAACCTGGTTGGCCACGTTGACCGAGGCCATCTTGGCGTCCCCGAGGCCCGCCACCATGAAGTTGTCTATGAGCGATACGAGGCTCTGGATCGCCTGCTGCAGCATGACCGGGATCGCTATGGAGAGCACTTCCTTATAGAAGGGGGCTGGACCGAAGAGGGTCCTGAGGGCGGGCTTGTTACTCATAACATCTGTATAGTGGAAAAGCCCCGGGCGCGGCAATGGGGAGGATTCGCGTATACGAGAACTGGGTACCGTCGCCGTCCTACCGGCCCGCGGCGACGGCCCATCCTACTCCACCCTGCGCCGGTAGCGGGCGTAGAGAGCGGTTATCCAGGCGGCGGCGGCGGCGCAGCCCAGGGCCAGGCAGGCCCAGTCAGGCAGGCGCCCGCCGCCCGCGGCCAGCTCCGCCGCCCAGTACTGGGGAAAGGCCCAGGCTAGGGCCTTGAGCGGCAGGGGCAGGTAGACGGCCAGCGGCGCCGCGTCCACGACGCCCAGGGCCTTGACCAGGGCCAGGCCCTCCACCTTGTTGGCGGCCAGGGCGGCGAGGGCCAGCCCGAAGGCCGCGACCTGGGTAGCGCCCAGCGCCGCGACCGCCGCGTCGGCGCCCGGGCCGGCTGCCCCGTTCCCGAAGAGGGGCCCCGCCGCGAGCCCGGCGGCGAAGGCGAGCGCCGAGAAGAGCCCGAGCCTCGCGAGTAGGTAGCCCGGCCTACCGACGGGCGTGGCGCCCCAGTAGGCCGAGACGCCGTCGTCGCGATCGTCCAGGAGGAGGAAGCCTGCCACCGTGCCGTAGAACATGCCGGGGAAGAGCATGATGACGACACGGGCTATGCCCGCATGCTCCGATAGCCTGAACGCGGTCGCGCCCTCGACGAGGCGGCAGAGCGCCGGGAAAATAAAGCGTAGCGCCCCGGCGGCGAAGAAAGGCACGAAGACCAGGAGCGAGAGGAGGGCGTCGCGCGCGACGAGGCGGACGTCGGCGGCGATCAGTCGGGATAGGCGGGACGGCCGCCCTATGGCTGCGCGCATCGCTAGGCCTCCCTCGCGGCCCTGACGGCCGGCGCCAGCAACAGGACCGACGCCCCCGCCGTCCAGAGCAGGGCCGATAGCGCTCCCAGGGCGAGCCAGCCGGGCGTCATGGTTGGCGAAGCGGCGGCGGCAGCCGGGGCGAGCGCCGGGGCCGGCGCGAAGGCCGCGCGAGCCAGGCGCAGCGAGCCCTCCGTCGGCATGAGGGCGGCGGCGGATCGGACCCAGGCCGGCAGGTAGTCGGGCAGGGCGTAGGCGGCGGCCGGTAGCCCGAGGAGCAGGAAGGCCGGGATCGAGCCCGCCATGAAGCGGTTGACGGTCTTGAGCCTCAGGGCCAGGGCCGCCCCTATGACGGCCGCGGGAGCGCCGCCTGAGAGGGCCGAGGCGGCCAGGAGCCAGGCGCTGAAGCCCGCGCCCCGGGAGCTAGCCGCCACGAGGGCGGCCATGGCGAAGGACAGCGCGGCCAGGTCGGCCGCCTTGACGACGACGTAGGCGGCGGGCTCGAGGGGCGAGGCGCAGAGCGCGGCGAAGGTTCCCTGGGACAGGTCCAGGCAGACGCTCGCGCCGGCGAAGAAGAAGCAGAAGAAGGCCGCGTCGCTCCAGGCGAGCACGGGCAGGACGGCGTCGGCCCAGTCGCGCGGGAGCGCGGAGAGCAGGGCCGCGTAGAGGATTCCCACGACCAGGTAGGCCGCGGCGAAGCCGTGCCGCCAGAGGAGCCTGAGGTCGTTACGCACGAGCGCCAGGGGAATCATGAAAGCTCCTTGCCGGTCAGCGCGACGAAGATGGACTCGAGGCTGGAGTCAAGGGTTCGCACCCCGAGGAGCCCGGGCTTCCGCAGCTCGGCGCGGAAGGCCTCGTCGTCGGCCAGGCCGTCCAGGGGGAACTCCCTCGGCCCGTCGTCGCGCTCGCGGTCGACGACCACGGCCCTCCGGCCGTAGCGCCGCTTGAGGGCGGCGGGGCTGTCGCAGGCCGCTATGGCGCCGTCGACCAGGAAGGCGACGCGGTCGCAGGTCGCGTCGGCCGCCGCCATGTCGTGGGTGGTCAGGAAGACCGCGGCGCCGCCGGCCGCTCGCTCCCGCACCAGGTCGCGCACGACCCGCGCGTTGGCGGGATCGAGGCCGCTCGTCGGCTCGTCCAGGAAGATGGCCCTGGGCCTATGGATCAGGGCGCGCGCCAGGTTGAGGCGCATGCGCATGCCCTTGGAATACTCGCCGACCCGCCTGCGGGCGGCCTCGGCCAGGCCTAGGCGCTCGAGGAGGGCGCGAGGGTCGTCCCTAGGGCCCGGGTAGAACGAGGCGAAGAGCTCCAGGTTCTCGAGCCCGGTCAGTTTCTGGTAGAAGCAGGGAAACTCGAAGGCCGCGCCGAGGCCGGCCCGGTAGGCCGCGTTCGCCCGCCTCGACTCGACGCCGCCGAGCGTAGCCGAGCCCGAGTACCCGCGCAGCGCCCCGAGGAGTATCTTCTGGGTCGTGCTCTTGCCCGCCCCGCTGGGGCCAAGGAAGCCGAAGACCTCGCCCGGTTCCACGGAGAAGCCTATACCCCGGACGGCGTCGCCCCCGGCGCCGGGATACCTATAACGCAGGTCCTTGACGGTTATCATGATCGCCTACCCTTCCTAGTCCCGGATCCGGCCTCGGTCCCTGGCTTTCGATGCTCGCCCGCAGGAGCGGCAAGGGCCGGGGCGGCGAGGGCCGGGGCGGCGAGGGCCGCCGCCAAGCCGCGCGTGACGAGCCGCCTCGTGGCGATCCTCAGGGCCTCGGGGAACT
>CAZNNA010000243.1:0-5481 GCA_964573825.1 uncultured Treponemataceae bacterium | reverse complement strand
ACGGCCAGGAGGGAGCCGAGGGCCCGGGAGCGCGCCAGGGGGCTGAAGTCCGGCACGGCGTTGCGTAGGACGGAGCCGGAGCGCGGCTTGGGGTTGAAGTCCTCGCGGACCCGGCGGCTCACGATGAAGGCCGCCGAGAGGAGCAGGGCGCTCGTCGCCAGGAAGTTGACGCGGACGCCGAGCACGTCGGCTACTACGCCCCCGAAGAGCGGCCCTATGGAGTTGCCCAGGTATATGGCCATCTGGAGGAGTCCCAGGCGGTAGCCCGCCTCGGCGCTCGGCACGATGGAGGCCGTCAGGACCGTCGCCGCCGCCACCGTGCCGGTGACGCAGCCCTGCAGCGTCCGCAGGACCAGGAGCTGCCAGGGCGCAGTCGTCAGCGTCATGAGGCCAATGAGCAGGGCCCCGCCCAGCATGGCCCGCAGCAGCATCATCCGCCTGCCGTAGCTATCCGCCAGGCTGCCCCAGATGGGCGCGAACACCGCCAGGCCCACGGACGAGGACGCGTGGATGAGGCCCGTCCAGAAGTTGAGCGACGCCTGGTCGGCCAGGCCCATCGCGCGAAGGTGCAGCGGTATGATGGGCGTCGTCGTCGCGAAGCCCATGATGGCGATGAACTCGGCAACCCAGATGGCGTTGAAGGATCGTTTCCAGTCGTTCATAGGAGGATCGTGCAAGGAGTGTATACCTGGAGGAAGGTAACGGCAAGGGAGGGGGGGAGAGGATAGTGCGCCGTTCACCCGATCGTCTTACAGCCGCCATATCCACGATATTCTAGCTTCTGGCTTCCTTCCTGCATCCCCAGGTCCTCCACCTATAGGTAAGCAAAAACAAACCCCCGGCTTCCGCGCGAGCGGGGCCGGGGGGCGTGCTCGATGAAACCTTGACGCGCTCTAGCGCAGGTTCAGGCCCATGAAGGGCTCGAGCACGTGGGAGCCGCCTGCGACGATATCGACGAAGGTCTCGACCTGGAGGCCTCCCGAGGTGATCTTGACGAGGCGCCGTCCGGGCGGGACCTGGAAGGTCTGGCCTTTCTGCGCCACGCCGTCGATGTAGACCTGGATCTGGCTCCAGTGGCCGCCCTTCATGTCGGTATTGATGGCCGAGGCCGGCAGCTGGATCTGCAGCATGCCCATGGCCGGCTGGAGCGCCACGTTGATCGACTTGGGGCCGGTCATCGAGAAGCTCTCGGTGTAGGGCATGAAGCCGGGCGCCTGGATAGTCACCGTGTAGCCGCCGCCGGGGAGCTGCGTGGCGAAGGGCGCTATGCCCACCGTGCTGCCGTTGAGTACCACCTGGGCGCCCTTGACGTTGGTCGCGTTGACGGACAGCGCGTAGGTCAGCGGCTGCATGGTGATGGGCAGCGTCATGGCCGCGCTCACGTTGACGCTCGTCGTGAAGTCGACGTAGCCGGGAGCCTTGGTCATGACCGTGTGCATGCCGGCCGTCACGGTGGCCACGTTGCCCTTGATCTGGGCCCCGTCGACGAAGATGGCCGCGCCCGCCGGATTGACCGCCACGGTCAGCTCGTAGTTGACCGGGGCGGATTTCTTGCTTCCGCTAGCCGAGGATTGTGCCATGGCCGACGTAGCGGCCATGGCAACTATTAGAACGAGCGCTAACAGTCTTTTCATTGGATTATCCTTCTGCCGGCATCGGTCGGCCGCGACGGAAGGGGAACGGGCGCTTACTCGCCCATTCCCCTTCTATGAATGCGTGATCCTTCGAGTGGATTACTTCTTGCCCGAGACGACCACGGGCTGAATGGTATCGTCGAGCGCCTTGATGCCGGTCCTGTCGGATAGGATCCTGCTATCGGGCATGAAGACGAAGTAGTATTCGTCGAGCGCCCCGCTCACCACGCTATAGAAGAGGCTTATCCTGAGAACCGATCCCGTCTTCATGGCGATATCGGTAGGTATGCTGAAGATACCCTTGACCGAAGCGCCCTGCGTCACCACGACGCGGACTCCGTCGTCGGACATGTCATGGGAGGTCGATCCCGTCTCGTAGCCGTCGAGGTAGTAGACGGCGTCGCCCATGTAGACATAGTTGCCAGGGGGTAGGACGCTTCCGATGTAGGCGGTCGACGACGTCACCGCTGTCAAGGGGCTGAGGCTGGAATAACCCGTCTTGTCGCCAAGCAGTGTTACCGTTTCCGGGCCGAAGCCTCCGTTGATTGCATTCTTATCAACGTCGAGATATGCGAAGGCGGTCGTATCATCTGCCGTAGTTCCGCTACCATCTTTATCGTTCCAGAAAACCTTCCGCCTAGTTTCGCCTGCAGATGCAATATCGTAATATGCGCTGTACGTCCTTGGCGTGGCGGGAGTGGCCTGTGGGGCGATGAATGTGGTTGGGTATGTGAGGTAGGCATCGATATCCTTAGCGGTGTTCCAGGTGAGGAATATCGAAACGGCGTTCGCTTGGTCTCCCTTCGTACCGGAAATTCCGAAAAGCTTTCCTAGGTTCGTGCTCCAACCCGCAACGGTCGCGTTGAAGGAGACGAATACGTAGCCAGTCTTTATACCGGTAACGGTATAATCTCCATAGGCGACCTCTTCGAGGAAAGTTACCACGCCGTTCGATCCGCTCGTACCTGTGATGGTCTTAGAGACCTTGCCTTCTTGTACCGCGATCGGTGTCAGGGAGACGGTAACGCCGTCAAGTCCCGAACCGCTACGCGCGTCTACGACTGTGAGCGTAGGCGAAGCGAGTAGTGTCAAGAATAGATCGCATGAGGCGATCGTCAAGGCTACGATGGCTAGCAGGGCCAACGGTAGAATACGTAAGGACTTCTTCATTGCCTTCCTCCTCAAGTTTTTCAAGACAGAGAATGCCGTCAACTGGCATAGTAAGCATATCGCGCAAGGCGCGCCTCATCTACTATAGCGGTTGCTTTTCTAAATGCAAGATGGGCGACGCGTAGTTGGCGCGAAGCGATGAACGCGTAGGGCGATTTCATCTCCTAGTCGTTTAAACCTTGCGCCTACCCCCTCCTGCACCCCGAGCAGCCCAGTACGTGGACGTGGCGGCGCTCGGGTCGCTCGAAGTAGCGGGCCAGGAGGTAGCCGTCGCGGGGGACGACCTTCTCGCAGACGGGGCAGACGCGGCGGTACTGGCTGTTCTCGGGCCAGCAGTAGGGGCAGCCGTAGATCTGCATGACCTGGTCGCGGCCGGGGGCCTTGAAGACCTTGGAGCGTACGAGCATGCCGGGGGCCAGGACCTCGCCGCAGACGGGGCAGGAGCGGGCGCCGACGCCCTTCTCGCGCTCCCGGCCGGCGGAGTCGCGGACGAAGCGGGGGCGCAGGCGCTCCGCCCGGGCGGCCCGCGGGGCGTAGACCAGGGCCCAGAAGAGCCAGAGGAGGAAGGCGCCCGCGGAGGCGAGTATGGCGGCGAAGGCTAGGTCGTTCATGGGCCTACTATAGCATGCCTTCATAGGCATGCCTGTATCCGTAAGGTTCGTACCGGTCCGGGCGCGTTGACGGGCCGGGGCGGCGGGAGGCATACTGCCGGCATGGCTACCCTCTACATAGTCGCGACGCCCATAGGCAACCTGGAAGACATAACCCTCCGCGCGGTACGCGTGCTCGGCGAGGTCGACGCGGTCGCCTGCGAGGATACGCGGCATACGCTCGGGCTCCTCAACCACCTGGGCATCAAGAAGCCGCTCGTCGCCTGCTACGCCTACGAGGAGGAGAAGGGCAGCGCCCGCATCCTGGGCCTTTTAAAGGAAGGCAAGGACGTGGCCTATTGCTCGGACGCGGGGACCCCGGGCCTCTCCGACCCCGGCGTCATGGCGGCCGCCAGGGCCCGGGAGGCGGGCTACGACGTGGTACCCATTCCCGGCCCGAGCGCCTTCGCGGCCCTGGTCTCGGCCGCCGGCATCTACCACCGGGCGGTCACCTTCGACGGCTTTCCCTCGCCCAAGCCGGGAAGGCGACGCTCCCGCGTGGCCGAGCTCCTGGCCCGCGAGGAGGCCTTCGTGCTGTACGAATCGCCGCACCGCATCGTCAAGCTGCTGACCGACATAGCCGATATAGAACCCGGGCGAGAGCTCTGCGTTGGACGCGAGATGACCAAGCTGCACGAGGAGTTCCTGCGCGGCACGGCCGCCGAGGTCCGCGACGCGCTGGCCGCTAGGCCGGCCGTCAAGGGAGAGCTCGCGGTACTTGTGTCCGGCGCTAAAAAGGGGTAAACTTGAGGGGATCCCTTGCCGATATGTTATATGTGAAAGGCAGGAGCCACCGATGACGATTGACAGGCTGAACCCGCTGGATCCCATCCAGCCCAAGAAACCTTCCGGCGCCGCTCGCGCCGACAGGACTCCTGGCGCAGATTCCGTGAGCCTGTCCTCGGAGGCCGTGGTCAAGGCCGAGCTGTTCAACGCCCTGGAACTGGCCAAGTCCGCTCCGGACGTCAGGATGGATCGCGTCGCCGAGGTGAAGGCCAAGCTCGAGGATCCCAACTACCTGAACGATGCCGTGCTCGCCGCCACCGCCGACCGTATCCTCGATCAGCTTCTCTAAGTACCTTAACGAGCGTAGCATCGAACGGCGGAGGCGTGCTTCCGCCTTTTTTATTGCGCCCGGCGCCTCAAGGGGTGATTGATGGCCGATTTCAGGTTCCACGTACCAGCCGATTGCTACATAGGGCAGGACGCCCTCTATAAGCTGCCCCTCGTGCTCGAGGGCGGTCCCGACCGGGCCCTCCTCGTGGCCGATCCCGGCCTGGCCGACGCCAAGACGGCCGAGCGCCTGGTCGCCGTGCTCGAGGGCCGCGGCATGCAGCTCATTACCTTCGACGACCTGGCGGAGCGCCCCTCGTCCGCGGCCGTCGACGAGGCCGTGGCCCTGGCCCGCGGTTCCCGCGCCCCGCTCGTCATAGGCCTCGGCGGCGTACGCGCCCTGCACGTGGCCAAGGCCGTCGCCGCCGTGGCGCCCGGCGACTCGTCGGTGGACGCCTGGATGGACGGCGACCCGCCCGTGCGAGATCCCCTGCCGCTGGCCCTGGTACCCACGAGCTACCGCGATCCCTTCCTCCTATCCGGCGGCCTCGTCCTGACCGACGCCCGCTCGGGCTCCGCGGCCTTCCTGCAGGCCAGGCGCGGCATAGAGACCTCCGTGATACTCGACCCCAACGCCCTCGGAGGCCTGTCCGCCAAGGCCGCGGCCGCCGCCCTCATAGACGGCGCCATGGGCGCCATAGAGGGCTATTCCTCGGCCCGCGAGGGCTTCCTCTCCGACATGGCCCTGCGCGAGGCTGTAGGCCTCTACATCCGCGCGCTGGACGTGACGCTGCAGCGCCCCGAGGATCCCCAGGCCCGCATGGACGCCGTCCGCGCCTGCTTCCTGTCCGCCCTCGGGCTGGCCGCCTCGGCGCCCGGCCTCGGGACCGCTATATCCTTCGCCGTCAACGCCCGCTGGGGCGTGCCCAAGGCCAACCTGGCCGCCGTCATAGCGCCGTACCTCCTGGAGTCCC
>CAZNNA010000242.1:0-5497 GCA_964573825.1 uncultured Treponemataceae bacterium | reverse complement strand
GCCGGCGTCACTACGGCAGTCAGCTGCCGCGCGTAGCCGGGGCCGGGACCCAAAAAGATAAAGTCGGCTTGCTCTATGGCGACGCCCTCGACCCGGATGCCGGGGGCATTGGAGGAGACCGGGCTCCAGGCGCTCGTACCGGAGGCGTTCCTCGCCCGGATCCAGACGTAGTAGGTCGAATGGTTCGTCAGGCCGGCGATCCTGGTCGACAAATCGGTAAGGCCGTCCAGCGAGGGCGAGGAGCCTACGCTCGGTTGGGCGCTGCTTAAGGAGTGATAGAGTTGGTAGTCTATGGCACCCTTCACGGCGGGCCAGGAGACGTCGAGCTGGCCCGTGCCGGAGGGATAGCCGACCTTGGCGACGGCGGGAGCCGCCGGGGCGAGCGGCAGGGTGATGAAGGAGCGCTGGGGACCGTAGACGGTTCGCTCGGCGCCTCCCTCCGAGTAGACGCCGTAGGCCCGCGCGTAGTAGACGGTACCGGCGCCTAGGCCGGTGATCCTGCCAGAGAAGCTACCGCTCGTCCCGTCCTCCGACTTGGCATCCGCGGTAGTAGGGTAGGCGCTCTCTCCCCAGCAGACGCCGCCCCGGAGTAGCTCGTAGCCCGCGTCGGGCGTGAGGCTCGCGCTGTAGTCCGCCGCTACGGTACTGATACCGACGAGGGGTACCTCGAGGCCCGAGACCGCGATCCTCGCGGGTATGGCCGTGCCCTTGAGCGCGAACGTGAAGCGGGGGTGACGTACGTCGTTCGTTGGTATCGTAACGGTGGCCGACTTCTCGCCGATGGTCGCGGGCGCGAAGCGCAACGCGAAGTCGGCCGTCTGTCCTGGCTCGATGCTTGCCGGCGGGCGGGAGCCCCACAGGAACGTGCCCGCCGGGACGCCCGCGCCCATCGATAGCTCGATGCCTCCGACCTCGATCGCCAGGGCCTTGGAACCATGGTTGGCTATCCTGATCGTGTAGGAATAGTCGCCTCCGGCCGTCGTGTCGGGAAAGGCGAGCGTGGCGTTGGCTTCTAAAGGTGCCTGGTTCGCGTCGCTCAGGACTATCTTGGAAGAAGTCGCCTCGGCGCGAGCCATCTCGATCTTGTCGGCGAGAGGATTGTCGCAGGACCCGAGGGCCAGGCCCAGTAGCAGGGCCGGCGCGAGCCTGGCGGCGAGGTGTACAGGGTTCCGGATTCCTCGGGGCATAGTCATGCTCCTATTCGTTGCCGCATTGCCGGGGCTAGTCATTCGCGGTGACCGCCCTGCCCCGGCCGAGCGATAATTTTATCGAAATATAGCATCCGGCGCAGCGAAAAACAACCGTCGTAGCATGGGCCTCTACCTTGTAGCGATGAATGATGAAGCCAGAGCGGTCATTCGTACAGCCTGGCTATGCCTAGCGCCGCGTCGCGAATGACGCCCCGCAGGCGCTCGGGCTCGAGCACGGTTACGTAGGGGCCGAAGCTCAGGATGTACCCGTAGAGCCAGCCGTCCTCCGGCAGGGTCATGCGCACGACGAGCGAGCCGTCCTCGCCCCGGTCCATGTCATCATCGTCGTGGAACTCCTCCACGAGGGGAACCATCTCGGGCTTAAAGCGAAGCTTCAGGTCGATGAGCCCTTCGCCCCTGGCGGCGCTCTCCCGGCGAGCGAAGTCCTCGTAGCGTACGCCCCGGCGCGTAAAGCGCTCGGGCAGCATGCGGGGGCGACGAATGCGGGCCATCCTGAAGAGCCTATAGTCGCCGCGCAGGCGGCAGTAGCCGAAGAGGTACCAGGATCGCCACTGGAAGACGACGGTCATGGGCTCCACGACGCGGGCCGTGCGCTCCAGGCGGTTGCTCGTGTAGTCGAACTCGAGTAGCCGGCCTTGGTCCACCGCGTCGCGCACGGTCCTGAACGCCTCGCGCTGGCCCGGGCCGCCGGCGAACTCGCCGTAGTCCACGTAGAGGCGCTCCGATCGGCCGCTCGTCTCGGCGCTACCGGGCATCAGGCTCTGGACCTTCTCCAGGGTCAGTCCTATGCGGTCGTCCTCGAGCGTCGTCGCTATGCCCTTGAGGGCGGTGACGATGTAGAAGAGGTCGTCGGCGGTCACGAGGCTGCGGTCCAGGCGGTAGTTCTCCATGATGCCGTAGCCGCCTGACGGCCCCTGTACCGCTATGACCGGTATGCCCGCCAGGTTGATCGCCTCCATGTCGCGCTGTATGGTGCGCGACGACACGCCGAAGCGCTCGGCCAGGACCCGGGCGCTCACGAGGTCGCGGTTCAGGAGGTAGACGACTATGGACAGGAGCCGGTCCAGCTTCACGTTCGCTCGACGCGGCCTAGCGGTTGCCGCCTCGCTTGAGCACGGCCACGTTGACGACCGTCCCGCTCTCCTCGAGTATCAGCACGGTATCCCTGTCGATGAACTGGAAGCGGGCCGGCATGGGCTCGAGGCCTTGCTCGGTCCAGGCCTTCGGGACCGAGGCGTCGCCCTGCCCCTCGAACACCACGTAGGCCATGCCCCGAACGTCCCAGCTGCCCACGAAGCGCCCGTCCGCGCCTACCGCGGCTAAGCCCGTTATCGCGAGCGCCAGCGTTAAGAGTAATCGACTCATGCCCGTACTCTAGCACGAAGGGCACGCGCTTGACGGCTAGGTAATATGCTCTTATATTAAGAGTGCTCTTTGAAAAAGAGAGATATATTGGAGGGAGGACGTATGGATTACCTAACGGTCATCATGGTCGGCGCCGCGGTCCTGGTGCTATTCTTCCTTATCCTTACCGTGGCCCGGATAGTCAAGGCGAAGAGATCGGCGGCGTGACGAGCGAGCCCTCGGGACTGGAACGGGCTATTTTCAGGCGCAAGGCCCTAACCGTAGCAAACCTTAATTACTCCATAGGATTGGCTTGGCTGTCCTTGCAGGTCTTGATCGCCAGGCTGTCCGAACGGTATTCGGCCCTTCTCTCGGTCGCTCTCGCCGTACCCATGGTAACGCTCTACCTGATCATCGCGCTACGCGAGCGAGGGAAGGGACGCGTCGCCTTCAAGCTGCGACGCACGAGGAGCGCCGCGCTCGCCGCGGCCTCGGCTGCAGGCATCCTGGCGCTATCTGTCCTAGCTTCGGCCCTGCTCGCCGGCATGAACATAGCGATAGGCGGTATGTTCGCGATTGCCGCTCCGCTCATGGCCGTCTCCGTCATCCTGTCGTGGTACCTAGGCTCGATAGCCGTGATCGCCAAGGCGAGCGCCTTCGTCTTCGTCTTCATGCTAGTCAAGTCGCTGGAGCCCGGGATCGGTAGTCCGCTCGTATTACCCGTTTCGCTCCTAATCGTGTCGAGCGTTTGCATCCTGTTCGACGTAACGCGGAAGGCGGCCGATCGATGAAGCCGGACGCGCTCGAGGTCTTCGTTAACGACGCGACCTCCTTGAATCCCGTCATCCATTCGCAGGCCAGGTTCATCATATTGAATATCCTTAATGCCGTGGATTCCTGCGACGCCGGCTTCCTGATCGAGTCGATACGCATTACCTGGGGTAACTTTTCCACCCATATGGCCAGGCTCGAGGCCGAAGGCTACGTCAGCTCCGCCAAGGACTTCGATAACAGGAGGCCGAGGACGCGCTTCGCCATTACGGAACTCGGTAGGAACGAGCTCGAGGCATACATCAAGACCATGCGTTCGATCCTTGGGATGGTCGAGTGATCGCGCGTCCTCGTAAGGTTCCGTTCCGTTTTGAGCGTTGTTTTTTACAATTATCCTTGTTTAGTCGCGGTACGAAACCCCTTAGATCCGTACCGGACCCTTGTTAGGTCAGACCCGGATCCTTGGGGTTTCGTACCGCGATAGTTGTTGGATACTTCTTAAAACCTATAGAGGAAACGGGGCGATATCCAAGGTGGATCAATCGTCCCCGTGGGCCGCGAGTCCTTCCTTGCAGCGCCGGGCTACCGCCTCGGCTAGCTCGGGATTGCCTAGGATTACGCAGTCCCGTCCCAGGCCGATCACGACGAGCTCGGCGTAGAGCGACGAGTCCAGGCGCAGCTCGGCCCTGACCCAGCCCTCTCGTTCCCAGGGGCCGGTCACGTCGACGCGGCCGGGGGCTATGCCGCGCAGGTAGCCGACCCTGTCCTCGGGTAAGGCTATGGCGAAGCGGAAGCCAGCGAGTTCTCCCGCGAACTGCGCGGCGTGGGCGGGCCACCAGGCCGAGAGGTCGAAGCCGGGGTCCCGGGCGAAGGCCGACGAGACGCGTACGGAGGCGAAGCGCGACACGCGGTAGGTGCGCCACTGCCCGTCCCTGCGCCCCACGAAGTACCAGAGGCCGGCCTTGGCGACCAGGCCGTAGGCCTCCAGGCGTACGGGCTTGCTACCGCCCTCCCAGGATCGGTACTGGCCATCGATCACGCGGTCTTCCCAAACGGCGGCCTGTAGGGCCTCGAGGTTGGGCTCCCCTTCCTCGTGCCACCACCAGCGGGAGTCTATGACTAGGCGACGGCGCAGGCGCTCCACCCCGGGCTCGAAGCGGCGCGGCACCGAGGCCCGGAGCTTGCGCTGCGACTCGGTAAAGGCCTGGCCCCAGCCAAGGTCGTCGAGGAGCCGCGCGTCTCCCGCCACGAGGAGGGTCCGTAGCTCGGCCTCCTTGAGGCCCGTGAGCGAGGTACGGTAGGCCGGGTCGAGCCAGATGCCGCCGCCGGGACCGCCCTCGGCCAGGACGGGTACGCCCGAGAGCGACAGCGCGTCTATGTCCCGCAGGATGGTCCGGCGGCTCACGCCCAGGGAGTCGGCCAGTCGAGAGGCCGTGGTCTTGCCCTGGTCCTGTAAGGCTAGGATGAGCGATATGAGTCTATCCGCGCGCAGGCCGTCCTCCCCTTTAAAAAAAGAAGAATCGTACAAATGGGTGACATAAGCTGGCACCCATGCCGGCCTACTATAGCACCAAGGAGTTACCATGATCCATTCCATAGAGCTACCCGGCCGCGGCCGGATCCACGCCGAGTCAACGGGGACCGGCCCCGCCATCGTCTTCGTCCATGCCGACTTCGTGGACGGCCGCATGTGGGACGGCGTCCGAGCCCTCCTCGCGCCCCGCTATAGAGCGGTAGCCTACGACAAGCTGGGCTACGGCCGCTCCGACCCGGCCGCGGGCCCCGTAGGGCGCCTCGGTGAACTGGCATCGGTCGTCGACGCCTTGGGGCTAGAGACCTTTCACCTGGTGGGTTGTTCCAACGGCGGCCGGCAGGCCCTGGACTATACCCTAGAGCATCCTGGCCGCGCGCTGTCCCTGACCCTGGTAAACGCCTCGCCCTCGGGCTGGCAGCCTAGCGGCGAGATACCCCCGCTCCTCATGGAGATGATGGCCGCCGTACAGGCGGGCGACATGGCCTTGGCCTCCGAGCTCCAGCTACGGATATGGTTCGACGGTCCCGATAGGGACAATGCTCTCCTCTCCGAGGAGGCCCGGGCCGCGCGCCGGCTGGCCTCCGTCATGAACCGAATCTTCGTGGAGCGGGGTACCTTCTTTATAGCCGACGACCGG
>CAZNNA010000241.1:0-5516 GCA_964573825.1 uncultured Treponemataceae bacterium | reverse complement strand
GAAGCCGACAGCAGGGCGACGAGGCCCGCGACCTCGGGCCGAGAGGCGTCGGCGAGGAAACGAGGGCGCTTACGCGCGCTTAGCCTTAAGACTGACGTTGAAGCGCCCACCGTAAGCTCCTTAGTAGCCGAGCACCGCTCCGTCGCGGCGCGGATCGGCGCCGCCATGCAGCTTGCCGCCCTTCACGATGATGCCCTGGACGCCGCCGAAGTAGAGGTCGCGGGCCGGGTACTGGTTGAGCACGTAGCCCATGGCCTCGAGCTTGGCCAGCTCCTCGGGCGCGAAGAGCGAGCCTTCGATATCGACCTTGGTCTTGCCGGGGCCCTTGAGCTGGGTGCAGAACATGCGCGGCGCCTCGATGGCCTCCTGGATGCCCATGTCGTAGTCTATGAGGTTGGTGACGATCTGGGCCAGCGTCGGGACGATGCGGACGGCGCCGGGCGTACCGAGCGTGGCGAAGGCCTTGCCGCCCTTCATGACGAGGGTCGGCGCAATGGTGGTGTTCATGCGCTTGCCGGGCAGGTAGGCGGCGGAGCCTTTCTTGCCGTTGAAGTTTGCCATCTCGTTGTTAAGGATGATGCCCGTTCCCGGCACGGCGACGGCAGCGCCGAAGAAGCTCGACAGCGTCTGGGTCAGGGCCACCATGTTGCCGCCCTTGTCGACGACCGACAGGTGAGTGGTGCTCCAGTGCTCGCTATTCGGGTCGACGGGCTCGTAGCTCGTCGTCATGGCGTCCATGCTGATCTGGGCGGCCTTGGCCTGGGCGTAGCCCTTGCTCGTGAGCGCCTTCATGGGCACGTCGACGAAGTCCGGGTCGCCGAGGACGTTGTAGTAGTCGTCGAAGGCGCGGGAGAAGACCTCGGAGAAGAGGTGGACGTTCTTGGCCGACCCGAAGCCGTAGGCCCTGAGGTCGTGCTTCTCTATCATGTTGAGGGACTGGATGAGGAGGAAGCCGCCGACGGGCGCGGGGGCGGAGACCACGTCGTAGCCGCGGTAGGTACCGCGGGCGGGCTCGCGCTCTATGGCCTTGTAGGCCGCCAGGTCCGCCTCGTCGATGAGGCCGCCCCGGGCGCGCATGTCCTCGGCGATGGCCTTGGCTATGGAGCCCTTGTAGAAGGCGTCGGGGCCCTCGGCGCCGATCTGCCTGAGGGACTTGGCTAGGTCGGGGTTCTTGAGGATGTCTCCGGCCTCGAGCGGCAGGCCGGTCGGCGCCAGGATGGACAGGAGGTACTCGTTCTCCATGATGCGCTTGAAGTTATCGGATATGACCCCGGCCAGTATGGGGCTGACGGGGAAGCCCTCCTCGGCGAGCCGGGCGGCGGGCTCCACGACCTGGGCCAGGCTCATGGTGCCGTACTTCGCAAGGGCCATGGACAGGCCCGCGACGGTGCCGGGCACGGCCACGGACAGGTGGCCGGCGTTGGGCCACTTGGCGCCGGTCGCGTCGGTCAGCGAGGCGCGGCTCCGGTAGTCTATCGAGGTGACGACGCCCTTATCCTTGAGGTAGATGACGACGTAGCCCTCGCCGCCTATGCCGGTGGCGTTGGGTTCCACGACGCCGATGGCGAAGGCCGTGGCGACCGCCGAGTCTATGGCGTTGCCGCCGGCCTTGAGTATCTCGAGCCCGGCCTGGGACGCGAGCGGATGGGCAGAGGCCACCATGCCGTTCTTGGCTACGACCTCGGGAATGATGGTCTGGATTTCCGGTGCCTTCTGGACGCCCGCGCAACCCGCCAAGAGCAGGGCCGCCAGGACCAGGGCCGCGATCGATTTCATCGCCTTCATGGACACTCCTTAACGCTGGTATAGGGCCGCGCGACGCGCGGCCCTCGGCCTGCCCGTACGGGCCGGCCTAGATTCCTTTACTTCAGGAAGGGGCCTACGCCGCTCCCGGCCAGGTCCTCGTAGGTCGGCAGGCCCGAGAAGGCTATCGCCCGCTCGGGTCGCTCCAGGTTGAACGCCCTCACGACGGCCTCGGTGGAGGCCACGTGCAGGGCCACTCGCTTACCCAGGGGCGAGCGAGGGTCGTTCACGACGTCCACGTCGGCGGGCTCGCCGTCGCCCATGCCCGGGTGCGGAGACTCGGTCAGGAAGGACATAGCGTCGGTACCGGAGCCCCACTCGCGGTGCGACAGCCCGCGGAAGGCCAGGTTGGACGGCTCGAGCTTGAGGGCAAGGCCGTGGTCGAGCTCGACGTCCATGACGGCGGACGCGGCTATCCCAATGTTCTTGGGGTGGGCGACCATCATGTCGGCGAGCCGCCCCTGTAGGTTGGCCTCGTGGTAATCGAAGGCCACGTCGACCTTCTCCTCTCGGAGGAGGGCCATGACGGCATAGGCTATCTTCTGGGTGAGCCCCGCGTCGGTACGGCCGGGGTAGGCGCGGTTAAGGTTGCGGTTCTCCCAGGCCGGCAAGGGAGCCTCGTCGCTCTCCGGGTGCACGTAGCCGCCTACGGGATCCGCCGCCTCCTGGTGGGCCGGATGGGTGCAGCGGGAGCCGTACTTGAAGTAGCGGGCGCCGCTCGGCGTCTCGAGCCGTATCCAGTCGGGGCCCCTCGTGGTAAAGGCCGGCTGGCCCGGCTCCGTGTCCAGGTGGCTGACGCCCGAGGCGTTGAGGTTGGGTACCACGATGACGCGGCCGGCCTTGACCTGGACGTTCTCCATGATGACGACCGCCGCCATGATGCCGGCTATCTCGTTCGAGTGGGTGCCGCCGGCCACGAAGAGCGTGCCGCCGGGCTCGGCGCCCTCGAAGTAATAGACCCGCGTGTCGCCGGGCGTGCCGGCGAGGCTCTCGTAATAATCCGATAACCAACCTACCTTGGCCAGCGAGCTCGACGGCCTATAGTCGTGGACTATGCCGTAGCGCCCCCGCTCGCCGGTTCGGCTAGGGGCGGCGCCTTCGGCGGCGCCTTCGGCGGCGCCTTCGGCGGCGCCTTCGGCGGCGCCCGCGGCGGGGCGAGCGTGGACGCAGGAAGAGAATAGGAGGCCGACGGCCGCGACCGCGGCGATGCGCAGAGAAATTCGATGTACGGTCTTCATACTCGGCAAATTCCTCGATGCGGGGCCCCGCGATGGAGCGCCCCGCCACTACTCAGATATCGCTCGGCAGGGGAAGCAGGAAGGCCCCTATGCCGCGCTCCGTCAGTTCATCGTAGGCCGGTATCCCGGAGACCTCTATCTCCCTACCCGGCTTCTCCATGCCCAGGGCGAAGAGGAACTCCCCTATCGCCGCCAGGTGCCGCCCCACGCGGACCTCGAGGGCGTGCCCCGACTCGTCGTAGGGCACGTAGAGCCGCCCCAGGGCGAAGGCCTTCTCGTAGGTCTTGTCCTTGCCGGTCAGCACGAGCGCCTCGTCGGTCTTCCCGCGGAGGCGCCCCTGCGAGGGGTTGCAGCTCTCGAGGAGCACCGCCAGGGTGTCGGTGGCGTCGCCGAGCTCGCGGTGGGTGAGGCCGCGAAGCTTGCGCGGCGAGGGCTCCAGGGTAATGGCCAGGTCCTGCAGCTCGAGGCCGAGCACCATGTTGGAGGCCAGGCCCATGGCCCGCTCGTGGGCCACCACGGCGTTGACCACCGGGTACTCCGGGGAGGCCTCGTGGAGGTCGATGGACAGGTCCACGCCCTCCGCCCGTATGAGGCTCGTGATGCCGTAGGCTACGCGCTCGGTCAGCGTGCCGTCGGGCCGCCCCGGGTAGGCTCGGTTCAGGTTGCGCGTCTCGTTGCCGGAGAGGGCCTGGCCGCTCGAGGCGTGGATGTACACGTCGGGGTCGGGCCACTGGTGCACGGGATTGGTAGCCCGCGAGCCGTAGCGGAAGCTGCGCGTCGAGCCGTCCGCCAGCGCTAGGGAGAAGGCGACGGGCGCCCCCTCCTGGGGATCGTTATGCGTGAAGCCGGAGGCGTTGGCCCGCGGTATCACGAACATCGTGCCCTTGCTCGGCGCGGCGTTCTCTATGAGGAGCGTAGCGCTCATGAAGCTGGCCGGCTCGTTGGGGTGCGTCCCCCCGAGTATGAGTACCTTGCCGCCGGGCTCAGCGCCGGCGAGCACGTAGACCTCGGTATCGCCCGGCGTCCCGGCCAGGCCGGGGTACCAGTGGGACAGCATGCGCACCTCGCGCACGCCGGGGCCCTCGACTATGGCCTCGGGCGCCCTATGGGCCAGGAAGCCGACGGCCGATACCGCGGCCATGGCTGCGAGGCCGGCCGTGATAGCGAGGGCGCTCAGGTGGTGTCTCTGCATCGTCGCCCCCCTACTTAATCAAGAGGACGCGGAGGAGGAGCGGCAGGGCCACCATGGCGGCGGCGCACTGCTTGCGCCAATCCTTCTCGGTCCAGAGGTTCCATACCGCCAGCGCCAGGACGGCCGCGGCGATAGCGAGGTAGATGATGGTCATGGTTCGCGCCTCCTCATAGCAGGCCCCGTATGGTCGTAGAGAAGTGTATGAAGAGGAGGGCCCAGGCAAGTATGGCCGCGGAAGGGACGACGAGTCTCTTGAGCACGGCCGTGTAGCGCTCCACGCCTACGACCTGGGCGGCGAAGATGGCCGACAGCGCCGTGGGCGGCATGAAGTCGCCGAGCGAGGCGACGAGGGATAGCGCCGAGGCGGCTAGTATCTGGTCCTTGCCGAGCAGGGCCAGGAGGAAGGGCACGCCGAGCACGCTCGCCGCCCCGAAGGACGAGACCGCGCCGAAGAGCGGTATAGACACGGCTATGGCGGCGTAGAGCAGGACCGGCGGCACGGACAGCGCGCTCACCACGACGAAGCCGCGGACGCCCGTCAGGGTCATGGCCTGGATGAACATGCCTACGCCCGCCAGGATGGCCAACACCGGTATGGCGTCCGCCATGGCCGCCTTGGCGGCCCTGAGCGCGTTGAAGCGCCTACCGGCTACGGCCGCACCGGCGGCCCCGAGCAGGAACACTATGGGCAGTCCCAGCCCGAAGATCGAGGGCCAGGCCTTGCCGAGCACCATGAGGACGGCCACGCCGGCTATGGGCAGGAAGAGCCTGGCCCCGTAGCGCTCGTAGCTCGACATGTCCAGCCTCGGGGCTATCGTAGCCCAGTCCGCCTTCTTGACGCCCTTGAGCCCGATAATCCAGGAGAAGGCTACGGCCAGGGGCATCGTGAGGAGGAGGAGCGGCAGCTCGAAGCCCACGAAGGGCATGTCTATGCCGCCGCCTATGATCATTGCGGGGATGTTGACCGGCGGGGCTATCATGCCCAGGATGCCAGCCAGGGCTATGAAGGCGCCTGCGGCCTCCTTGGATAGGCCGAGGACCACGAGGACCGGCGCCACCACGGCGCCCGCCGTCAGGACGGAGGCGCTCGAGCTACCGGTTATCATGCCGGGGAACATGGCCACTATCATGAGCAAGGGCAGGAGGAGTACGGGCGCCCGGCTGAAGCGCCGCACTATGACGCCCGCCAGGGCGTCGAGGGCCCCGCTCTCCTGCACGGCGCGCATGAAGATCATGGCCGTGGCTATGACGAGAATGGTATCGACGTAACCGAAGGTGCCCTC
>CAZNNA010000240.1:0-5523 GCA_964573825.1 uncultured Treponemataceae bacterium | reverse complement strand
GGTCAGGCTCGAGAGCGCCTACGTCCTGGCCGCGCCGGGCGGCGAGGCCGTGGCGGAGGAGCTCGAGGAGGCGGCCCCCGCCCTCGAGTACGAGGGCCCGACGGCCGACGACCTCCGGCGCGAGGCCGAGCTCTTCAGGCAGAACTGGGAGCGCGAGAAGGAGGCCATGGCCGCCGCCGCCCGCGCCGAGGCCCAGGACATCGTCGCCAAGGCCGAGGCCTCCGCCTTCGAGGAGGTCAAGCGCAAGAACGACCAGGCCCTGAAGATACGGCGCGACGCCGAGGCCGCCGCGGAGAAGGCGCTCAAGGAGGCCGAGGCCAAGATCCAGGCCTTCGAGGCCCAGGCCAAGGCCCGCGTCGGGGAGGTGACGGCGGAGGCCCGCAAGGAGGGCTTCGACCAGGGCCGCGAGGAAGGCTTCAAGGAAGGCAAGCTCGAGGTGGAGCGCCTCGTAGACCGGCTCCACGTGATACTGGACCGGGCCATGGAGAAGCGGGCCGAGATACTCGAGCAGACCGAGGTCCAGGTCGTCGAGCTCGTGCTCCTCATCGCCCGCAAGGTGGTCAAGACGATATCGGAGAACCAGAAGAACGTCGTGCTGTCCAACGTCGCCCAGGCCCTGCGCAAGCTCAAGACCAGGAGCGACGTCATAGTGCGCGTCAACATAGCGGACCTGCAGCTGACCACCGAGCACGCCAAGGACTTCATAGAGGCGGCGGAGAACGCCAAGAAGCTATCGGTCGTGGAGGACTCGGGGGTCGACCGCGGCGGCTGCGTCATAGAGACCGACTTCGGAGAGATAGACGCCCGCATCCAGAGCCAGCTCCATGAGCTCGAGGAGAAGATACTCGACATCTCCCCGATAAAGGCCCGGGGAAAGGCCCAGTAGGCCATGGATCTCATAGGCAAGTACCTGGACGCCGTCGAGGACGCCGATCCCATCAAGTACACGGGCCGCGTCGTCAAGGTACAGGGCCTCCTCGTGGAGAGCCATGGTCCCCAGGCCGTCGTGGGGGAGCTTTGCCAGATCATGGTCCCGCGCCTCGGTAGCGTCATCTGGGCCGAGGTCGCCGGCATACGAGGCGAGACGGTCCAGCTCATGGCCTACTCGGGGCTCGACGGCATAGAGCTCGGCTGCGTCGTCGTGGCTACCGGGGAGATGCTCCGCGTGCCCGTCTCCGACAAGCTGCTCGGGCGTACGCTCGACTGCATGGGCCGGCCCTCCGACGGGAGGGGCGACATAGCCTCGCCCCTCCATTACCCGGCGGTCGCGACGCCTCCCGACGCCATGACGAGGCGGCGCATCAGGAAGCGCATCAGCTCGGGCATCCGCTCCATCGACGGGCTCCTTCCCCTCGGGAGGGGGCAGCGCATAGGCATCTTCGCCGGCTCCGGCGTGGGCAAGTCGACGCTGCTCGGCATGATGGCGCGGAACGCCAACGCCGACGTCAACGTGATAGCGCTCATAGGCGAGCGCGGCCGCGAGGTTCGCGAGTTCATAGAGAACGACCTCGGGGAGGAGGGCCTCGCGCGCTCCGTCCTCATCGTCTCCACCTCCGATACGCCGCCCCTCGCGCGGCTCCGGGGCGCGTACGTAGCCACGGCCGTCGCCGAGTACTTCAGGGACCGGGGCCTCGACGTGCTCCTCCTCTTCGACTCGGTGACGCGCTTCGCCAGGGCCCAGCGCGAGATAGGCCTGGCCATAGGCGAGCCCCCGACGACCCGCGGCTATACGCCGAGCGTCTTCGACTCCATGCCCAAGCTGCTCGAGCGCTCGGGCACCTCGGACAAGGGCTCCATCACGGGTATCTATACGATACTCGTGGACGGCGACGACATGGACGAGCCCGTGGCCGATACGGTCAGGGGTATCCTGGACGGCCATGTCGTGCTATCGCGGCGCCTGGCCGAGCGTTACCACTATCCGTCCGTAGACGTGCTCAAGTCAATATCGCGCCTATCCCAGGCCGTCACCGGCCCGGTGACGCAGAAGGCCATGGGCATAGCCAGGCGCCTCCTCGCTACCTACGAGGAGGCCGAGGACATGATTAACATCGGCGCCTACGTCAAGGGCACCAACCCCGGAATAGACGCGGCCATTGCCAAGCGCGAGGCCCTCGAGGCCTTCCTGACCCAGGGCATAGGGGAGAAGGCGCCCCTGGCCGACACCATGCGCCGCCTGGGCGAGATAACCGGCCTCGATATACCCCAGGTCGAGCTCGCTGCCTTCGCCGAGCCCGCCCACGATGGGCGGCCGCGTATCCCCGCGCCCGAGGAGGCCGATGAGCGCGGGGACTGGCAGGGTAGCGCATGAGGCGCTTCGCCTTCCGGCTCGAGCGGGTGCTCGAGCTGCGCGACTACGCCGAGCGGCAGGCCAAGGCTGCCCTCGGCGAGAAGTCCGCCGCTTGCTCGCGCCTCGGACTGGCCCTGGAGGAGAACGCCAAGGCGACGGCCTCCGCTGCCCGGGAGCGCTTCAGGCCGGGCTCGGGCTCGGCCGACCACCGGGCCGCCGAGCTATACTCCCTACGCCTGGGCCAGGCGCGTGAACGGCTCATGAGGGAACTCGCCCTGGCCGAGGCCGAGCGCGAGACGGCCCGGCTCGCCTACGTCGAGGCCAGCAAGGCCCGGGAGATCGTACAGAAGCTCAGGGATCGCAAGGAAGCCGAGTACTATAGGCTCGTAGCGCGCGAGGAGACGAAGATCATGGACGACCTGGCCTCGGGCGTCCGCGCACGCGCGGCGTCGGAGAGCCTCGGGGTCGCGGGAACGTAGAGGGGTAGCATGGCATCGTTCGGTAGACAGCGTATTTTCGGTAGGGTCGTCGTCCTCCTCATCCTGATACTCGCCGTGGCAACGGGCGGGCTCTTCTGGTTCGATTACCTCGGCATAGTCGACGCCAAGGCCATCTTCGCCCCGGCGCTCAGGCTCGCCCGGCTGCCCACGCGGACGGGCCAGGCCCTGCCCGCCGACTCCCCGACCCTGCTCGAGGACGAGCGCCTGGCCAAGCGCTTCGAGGCTGTCGAGGTGATGCGCCAGGAGCTGTCGGAGCGCGAGCGGGGGCTCGTCGAGCGCCAGGCCTCGGTAGAGGCGATGGCCCAGGAGATAGCCGAGCGTGCCAAGCTGCTCGACGAGCGAGAGATTTCATTCAAACAAGCCGTCGATCGGTACGAGAATAGAAGAGCGAACATCGAGCAGAACGCGCGCTTCCTGACGGGAATGCCGCCCCTGGACGCCGTCAAGATACTCGAGGCGTCGGACGACCAGACGGTCATAGACGTCCTCAGGATGGTGGAGGAACTCGCGGCCCAGTCGGGCGAGGCCTCCATCGTGCCGTTCTGGATGTCGAAGATGGACGCCGCGCGGGCCGCGAGGCTGCAGCGCAAGATGAACGAGAAACCGACGTCCGTGGATTGACGGCGCCCCGGCTCCCTTGAGAGGATCCGGCCGCCGCCGGAATCGAAAGGAGCCCGCATTGACGCAGGCGTTAGCGCGCGTCGACGCTATCGGGGAGGCATCGTACGCCGAACCGATCAGGCGGCGCGCATCGAGCCGAGAACCCGGGGAGGCCTTCGCGGCCTTGCTCGCCGGCCTCGGCGCCGGACGACAGCCCCAGCCCGACGCGGCCCGGCCCATGGCCGCGCGCGGCGAATCGAACCTCGTTGAACGGGGACTCGCGCTCCATGACACCCGGAACGACGGGGCGGCCGGAGGCGCCGGCACGGGCGCCGTATCGCTCCAGGGAGCTTCGCGTAACGGCGGAGCCGCCCTGGAGGGAAGCGTTCCGGGCCTGAGGCCCGGCCCGGCGGACGGGCGCGCCCGCGCGGCCGAGTCGGAGCGAGCGGCGCTCGGCGGTCGATCCGAGCGACCTAAGAACGCCGGAAGGCCGTCGCTCTCCGATGGTGCCAACGGCGAGGTTGCGGCCGGCGCCCTCTCGCGCGGTGACCGCGCCGCGGCGAGCGCTAATCGGGACGGCCTCGCGAACGGGGCGGCAAGGGGCGACGGACGCAACGCGCGCATCGACCAGGACGCTCGGCTCGGGCAGGCCGCGGGAGAACCGGCGGCCGCGGCGCGGGCGAGGCTCGATACCGTCGCCGTGAAGGGGCCGGAGCTCGGCGTCGCGCCCCTCTCCGGTAGGTCCGGCCTCGAGCTCGAAGGCGTCTCGGCGGGCAAGGACGAGCGAGGCAGGCGGCTGACCGTCGTGGACCTGCGCCTGCGCGCCAGGCGCGGGGAGTCCTCCAGGGCGGAAGGCGACGGGCTCGAAAACGGAGCCGCGGCCGGGCGGGCTGACGGCGTGCAGGGTTCTCCCCTGTCGGCTGGAGGTGGCGAGCCCAAGGGCGACGCCGTCGGCGGCGTCGGCGAGGATGGGGGGAACGGCGCGTTCGACGGCTCGCCTGACGGGTCGGCCTGGGGCGGCGCCTCGGGCGAGGCGTCCGGCGCCTCCTCGTGGCGCTCCTCGTGGAACGCGTCCTACGACGGGACCGCGCGGCCTTCGGGCGCCACGGCCGGCTTCGCGGAGAACCTAGCCGCCAGGCTGCGCGACGGCGCCGCCGACATGGTGCGGTCCGCCCAGATAGCCCTCAGGGACGGTGACTCGGGCCTCATCAGGCTCCGCCTGGAGCCGGAAACCCTCGGCGGCGTCAAGATAGAGCTGAAAATGACCGACAAGCAAGTTAGCGGCAGGATAGTCGTCGAGTCGGACCTGGCCGGCGAGGCCTTCCGCTCGTCGCTGGACGCGCTCAAGGACGCCTTCGCCGAGGCCGGCCTGTCGACGACCTCCCTCGAGGTCGAGGTACGGAACGGCATGGCCTCCGGCGCGGACGGCGGCCGGGGCGACGGGCGGGGCCGGGATAGCGGCGAGGCGAGCGGCCCGTATTGGAGCCGTTCGCTCAAGGGACTCGAGTCGGCGGTGCCGAGCGCCTCGCGGGGGCGCGACGGCCTCCTCGACGTAGTGGTGTAGGGAGTAAGGAGCTAGCGATGGATATAGATCTACGGATGGGACAGGCTGACGCCGCGAGGACGAGGCTCCAGGTCGACGCGCTCAACAAGGAGCTCGGTAACGGGAAGCCCTTCAAGGCGGAGCTCGATAAGGATGACTTCCTCAAGATCCTCATTACCCAGCTCCAGCACCAGGACCCGACCAATCCCATGCAGGATAGGGAGTTCATCGCCCAGATGGCCCAGTTCTCCTCCCTCGAGCAGATGACCAACATGGCCTCGAGCTTCGGGAAGCTGTCGGGCGTCCTCTACTCCAGCGAGGCCCAGTCGCTGCTGGGACGCAACGTCGAGGTGCTCGACGGCGATAAGGCCGTCTACGGCAAGGTGTCGCAGGTCGTGCGCGGGGAGTTCCCCCTCGTCATGGTCAACGGATCGTTCTACGACCTCGAGCAGGTCAGTAAAGTCGAAGAGTAAGGAGCCGCCGGTATGATGCGCTCATTGTATTCTGGCGTAGCGGGCCTCCAGAACCACCAGGTCAGGATGGACGTCCTCGGTAACAACATCGCCAACGTGAATACCACCGGGTTCAAG